>JBILGL010000277.1:0-5900 GCA_044351075.1 Isosphaeraceae bacterium
CACGCGGGCAATCGCTTCGCCAACCGCAAAAACGCCTGAAAGATCGGCTGAGCCATCCTCTGATTGAGGTGTACCCACGGCAATAAAGACCAGCTCCGACTGATTCACGGCATCGGCCAGATCGGTCGTGAATTTCAGCCGACCGTCTTTGAAATTACTGATAACCAGTTCTTCCAGCCCCGGCTCGTAAATTGGTATCTGCCCCTGTTTCAGGCCTTCAATCTTGGCTTCAAGCTTGTCAACGCAGATGACGTCGTTGCCGCTTTCTGCGAAGCATGTTCCTGTCACAAGCCCAACGTATCCGGTGCCGACAATCGTGATTTTCATGACCAAGCTTTTCGAAATTCTTTTGTTGCGGAATTGTCTATGTATCTATTTTAATTAATGTCGAAATGCAATGAGAAGATGGCCTGAGCCCCCGGCGCAGATTTTCAGACAAACTTCCCGGAATAATCCGACAAGCCTGCGACGATGCAATGATCGATACGAACTTATAGACCGGCCAGGACGTCCTGCAGGGCATGCACTTCAAGACCTCCCTGCCGCAGGCGTTCCAAAGCGGCCCCAGCCGCCCGCGCGGCTGAAATTGTGGTAATACACGGCACACCATGGCTGACCGCCGCGGCACGAATACGGCCTTCATCCGTGCGAGCCCCCTTGCCGGAAGGGGTGTTGATGATCAGGGCTATGTCGCCATTGGCCAGCAGATCAAGACAGTTTGGGCGACCTTCATGCACCTTGCGAATGACTTCAACCGGAATGCCGTTTTCCGACAGAGTTTTGGCTGTTCCATCGGTTGCCAACAGCTTAAAGCCAAGTTCGTGCATCTTTAGCGCCACCGGCACGATTGCCTGGCGGTCGCGGGCGGCAACGCTGACAAAGACGGTGCCCGATTGCGGCAAAATTGTTGAAGCGGCGAGCTGAGCCTTGGCAAAAGCGGCCGGGAAGTCGATGTCGATTCCCATTACTTCGCCGGTTGAACGCATTTCGGGCCCAAGCACAATATCTACGCCGGGGAACTTGGCAAACGGGAAAACGCTTTCCTTAACGCTGGTATAATGAGGCACAGGATCGTCATGCACATTGAGCGAATCAAGCGTTTCGCCGGCCATTACCCGCGAGGCAAGCTGCGCCAGATTCAGCCCCGTTGCCTTTGAGACAAATGGTACCGTGCGGCTGGCACGCGGGTTGACTTCCAGCACATAGATCGCGCCATCTTTCACGGCAAACTGAATATTCATGAGCCCGCAGACGTTCAGCGCCTCAGCGAGCAGGCGGGTTTGCCGCCTCAACTCTTCGATGATCTCCTGCCCCAGCGAATAGGGCGGAATGGCACAGGCTGAATCGCCTGAGTGGATGCCCGCTTCTTCGATGTGCTCCATGACGCCGGCCACAATTGTGCGCGTGCCATCGGATAGAGCATCGACGTCCACTTCGATGGCGTCTTCAAGGAATTTGTCGATCAGCACCGGATGATCAGGCGATGCATTCACCGCCTCAGTCATATAGCGAATCAGGCTTGGCTCGTCATAAACAATCTCCATCGCCCGGCCACCCAGCACGAAGCTCGGGCGCACCAGCACCGGATAGCCAATGAATTCAGCAATGCGGCGGGCCTGATCGGTGTTCGTTGCTGAGTCGTTTGGCGTCTGCTTCAGGCCGAGTTTGTTGATCAGCTCGCGGAAGCGGTCGCGGTCTTCGGCCAGATCGATTGATTCCGGTGTTGTTCCAAGAATCGGCACCCCTGCCGCTTCCAGCGCACGGGCAAGGTTCAGCGGTGTCTGCCCGCCAAACTGCACGATCACACCCTTGGGCGAAACGCGTTCGCAGATGTTAATCACATCTTCGGCCGTGAGCGGCTCGAAAAAGAGTCGGTCGCTCGTGTCATAGTCGGTAGAAACCGTCTCGGGATTCGAATTGACCATCACCACTTCATAGCCGGCTGCTTTGAGTGCAAAGGCTGCCTGGCAACAGCAATAGTCAAACTCAATCCCCTGCCCGATCCGGTTCGGGCCGCCGCCCAGAATGACAATTCGTTCCTTGTCACCGACCCGAGCTTCGTCCTCTTCTTCATAAGTTGAATAGTAATAGGGCGTAACAGCTTCAAATTCGGCGGCGCAGGTGTCCACCAGCTTATACACGGCCCGGATACCGTTCTGCTCGCGATGCCGACGCACTTCCATTTCGCCCACACCCCAAAGGTGGGCCAGTTGTCGGTCAGAAAAACCGTCCCGCTTGGCTTCGCGAAGCAGGTCTATCGGGCAAGCCGAGAGGCTTGGCACGTCCCGTAATCGCTTCTCCATTTCAACGATCACAGCCATGTGATCAAGGAACCAGCGGTCAATGCGAGTCAGGTCGTGAATCTCGTCGATCGTCATGCCATCCAGCATCGCCAGACGCACTGACCAGATTCGCTCAGCATTGGGCGTCGCCAGCGATGAGACAATATCATCACGCGAAGGCTGAAGATCAGTGCCCCAGGGGTCTTTTTTATCAATACCCAGCCCAAATCGCCCCAGCTCAAGCCCACGCAATGCTTTTTGCAGGCTCTCGCGGAAGGTGCGGCCAATCGCCATGACCTCGCCGACCGACTTCATCTGAGTCGTCAGCACCGGGTCGGCTTCGGGGAATTTTTCAAACGCCCAGCGCGGAATTTTCGTCACCACATAATCAATCGTCGGCTCAAAGCATGCCGGTGTCTCACGAGTAATATCATTACGCAGCTCGTCCAAGCGATAGCCCACTGCCAGTTTTGCTGCAATCTTCGCAATCGGGAAGCCCGTTGCCTTGGACGCCAGTGCCGACGACCGGCTCACGCGCGGGTTCATCTCGATCACAATCATCCGACCCGTCTGCGGATGAATCGCAAATTGGACGTTCGAACCGCCTGTCTCCACACCAATCTTTCGCAAAATCGCGATTGAGGCATCGCGCATGTGCTGATATTCTTTGTCTGTCAGGGTTTGCGCAGGTGCAACGGTGATCGAATCGCCCGTATGAACACCCATCGGGTCGAGATTCTCGATAGAGCAGATGATCACGGCGTTATCCGCCCGATCTCTCATCACCTCCATCTCGAATTCCTTCCAGCCCAGCAGCGATTCTTCCACCAGTATGGAATGGACCGGCGAAAGTTCAATCCCGCGGGCCACCATCCGGTCAAATTCTTCGCGGTTATAGGCAATGCCGCCGCCGGTACCGCCCAAAGTGAAGCTGGGCCGAAGCACAGCCGGCAAGCCGACCTGCTCGCGAATGGCACGGGCCTCTTCGACCGTGTGGGCGAGCCCGGAACGGGCTGATTCCATGCCGATTTCATCCATCGCCTGACGAAACAGGGCGCGGTCTTCGGCCATCCGAATCGCCGTGGCGGAAGCACCAATCAGCTGGCAATTATATTTTTCTAAAATGCCACGATCATAAAGCGCCAGGGCCGTATTCAGGCCCGTCTGCCCACCAAGGGTTGGTAAAACGGCGTCGGGACGTTCTTTTTCGATAATCTGGGCGACCACTTCTGGCGTGATGGGTTCGATATAAGTCCGGTCAGCCATATCGGGGTCGGTCATGATTGTGGCTGGGTTTGAATTCACCAGCACCACTTCATAGCCTTCTTCACGCAGGGCCTTGCACGCCTGGGTGCCGGAATAATCGAATTCACAGGCCTGACCAATCACAATCGGGCCAGCACCAATAATCAGAATCTTTTTGATGTCGTCGCGTCGTGGCACTTTACTGATGTCTCTACAAGCAAGGCTTTATGTCGGTTGTTCAGTTCCCGATTCGGGCGGCATTTTGTTTGGGGGCGCAACAATTCCAACGCACGCAAATCAGTTGATTTCGCACGTTATAGCAATCTTTCAATGTCGCCCAGATCCTCGTCAGCCCGTCCCGGGTAAAACTTCCCCAAGATAACAAGCCGATGAGCGAACATCAAGATAGAGGCGGTTGATTCATCTGGATGATGATGGGCTGAATTCTGTATTTGACTGGACTGGTTGATGCCTTAAAAATTGTTCATGAAGATACTTCCGACTGAGTACCCCTTTGATTGCCACCCCACTTCAAGCGAAAAAGCGATTCATTAATAGACATATTGATTTGCGAAATTTTGACCGATAATTGTTTTACATATTCGCCGGAATGTGTAACATATTTGATAGCTGCCGAAACTCTCCCGGACTTGTTCGACGATCCCTCTGCCTCTGCTTTTCTCTCGGGTCAACCGTATTGGGAGCCCTGCCATGTCACGTTTTCGTACCTCGCCGATGGTTCACTCGCATCATGGCGGCACCTCTCAGTTTCAGCCATCAAAATCAGACCTTCTTCGAGTCGGCAACCCCAGCCGCCGCTTCTTCCTGCAGGCAGGTCTGGGTGGTCTGGCAGGCTTATCGACTGCCGAAATTCTCAAGCTTCAGGCCGCCTCAGCAACGCCCGGCACCAGCCCCAACAAGAAATCGGTGATTCTTTTCTGGCTCTCAGGCGGCCCCAGTCATATTGATATGTGGGACCCCAAGCCCGACGCCACCGAGCAGATCCGCGGCCCTTTCGGCTCAATCCAGACAAGCGTGCCCGGCATTCGCATCTCTGACCTCTTCCCGCGTCAGGCGGCGATGATGGACAAGCTATCAATCATCCGATCGGTTGACTGCTCAGCCAGCAATCACACGCCGATCACCATGCAGGCCGGTCATCCGATGGCACGCCGCACCGACGATGGCCGAGACGGCGGCGGCTATCCATCGATGGGCTCCATCGCCTCGAAATATGCTGGTCCGATCGACCCTGCCCTGCCCGCTTTCGTCGCCCTGGCCGACAGCATGAAAGCCGACGTTTGGGGCGCGGGCGACATGGGCGGAGCTTATGAACCAGTTCAGGGAACTGCACTTGCCGGCTTATTTCAGCCGCCCAAGGGGGTCTCGGTTGACCGAATTCGGGATCGTCACGGCATTCGTCAGAAGTTTGACGACCTCCATGCCCGCCTTGATTCCACCCGAAGCATCGAAAACCTCGACAATTACTCACAGCTTGCCGTTGAAATGATCACATCGGGCAAGGCGGTGAAAGCCTTCGACGTTTCGACCGAAGATCCGCGCCTGCGTGAGAGCTATGGCCGCACCAGTATTGGTGAAAAAGCCTTGCTCGCCCGGCGAATGGTGGAAGCCGGTGTGCGATTTGTGCTTGTGAGTGGTGCATGGGGCTATTTTGATCACCACGGCGACGATGTTCGATGGATGGGTATCGAAAAAGGCCTGCGGCCCCTGATGCCGCATGTGGACAACGCTCTGGCCACGCTCGTCAGCGATCTTGAAGCCCGTGGCCTGCTTGATGATACACTCGTGCTGATGATGGGCGAATTTGGCCGCGCACCGGTGATTAACAAACAGGCTGGGCGTGATCACTGGACGAATGTCATGTCGATGGTCATGGCTGGCGGTGGTCTTAAGCATGGCCAGGTGATCGGTTCTTCCGACGCCAAGGGGCATTCGATCCTCGACCGCAAAGTCACGCCACAGGATATTGCCGCAACAGTCTTTACGCATCTTGGTATCAACATCGAAAACCAGTGGGAAGGCACCTCCGGCCGGCCCATCGGGATTGTTGCCGCCGGCGGTGAGCCGATTCATGAACTGATCTGACACCAAGCTGTAAGGGTTAAACACACAAATTCCGAGAAGGGCACGTTTTTTTGTGCCCTTTTTATAATATTTGCTTTTCACCTGGTTATTTTATGGGAACCTTCCCGATGTAAACCGGCTGAACGCGATGTAAAATAATTATTTTTTTTCTCAATAATTTGTATCTTGAAACGAATAGCCGATTGTTGTCAACCAATCGTCAGTCATATGGTTTTGTCAGGAATCAATCCACAAATGCTTTCCATTGAACGACTTTCAAAAATCTAT
>JBILGL010000278.1:0-5896 GCA_044351075.1 Isosphaeraceae bacterium
ACTATTCATTAAACTCTGGAATTCAATTGGCTTACGACCATGGGCCGCTGCCCACTTGGCGTTCATGGCCGGGTCCCAGTCAATGCCGCCGAAGAGATTCCATGCCAGGGGATAGACTGGGTTTCCCGTGTCAATCACATTTTTTACCATCCATGGGGCGAAGATCAGCGATCCACCGCAGACAACACCCAGAAATGGTTTGAATGATCGTTCGCTAAGCATCGCGTAGCATACAATGGCCATTCCGGGAATCACCATCGGTAATATCGCCGTGTATTTACATGCCATGCCCCAGCCTGTGAAGATACCGATGATAATCCACCAGAAGAGTTTACGCTCATCCAGCGCACGCCCGGCAGCCCAGATCCAAGCAGCCATGGCCGCGCAAAGTGGGCCTTCCACATAAGGAATTGCCGCCAGGCGATAGGTCCACGGCGTACTGAGGTAAAAAAGTGCCCCCCACCAGCCTGCACCCGGTGCACCCATTCGTCGGCATAAGTATTGGATAAAGCCTGCTGTCATCAGGGGATGAAGGCCGATTAAGAGCTGGCCCGCCAAGGCACCCGTTTTCCAATCGGCTGCCAGGCTCATGGCTGAGGTGTGGAGCATCTCCACGCCAAAGGGCATATTGGTGTAAATATTGTGCGGTAAATAGCTTATTCGGCCTGATTGCCAATATTCCCTGGGCCCTTGCAGGTGGTATTCGATGCAGTCGAAGTCGATGGTCGGGAGCATTGATGCCAGCAGCATGATCAACACAAAAGGCCATGATGGCAGCGGGGCAACAGCTTTTAGCAGGCTCTTTGTCTCACTGGTGCGTGTATCGTTTCGCAGATTTCGGCTGATCCAGATCCCGCTCATGATGAGTGTAAAAATCAGAATCAGCCAGAACCATTTCTGCAGCAGACCAAGCCGACCGAATACTAAAGTCAGCGCACCCCATCCAGCAGTGCCAATTGCCAGGGCGGCAAGCAGTCGTTCACCAGGCTCCCAGCCCACTTTTCCTGACCCTGGAAGCATCTGCAAAATAAGTGTCCCAAGACCCCAGATGCCTGCCATAAGAAGCAGCGCAATACCAACGACAGGGATGCGATCAACCAGCGAACTGAAGCTGGAAAGTTCGCCAACAGCCTGCCCTATAAGGCTTTGAGACCATCGAAAATTGGGGTTGAGCAACGGCGTGGTGGAAAAGAGCAGCAGCCCGCGTGAGATGCTTGTGCCTGAGCCAACGGGCGTAGCATTGGGCAGGGGGGTGGTCATAAACCAATAAAGCCAAAGCAATTGAAATGTGGCGACGACCGGCCAGATCTTCATGGAAGTGGCGCGATGAGTGGGTTTCGAGACTACCGGTTCGGATTTTGTGGTCGTCACAGCGTTGATAACCAGATTCATGGTCCTGTAAATGATTTCCATAGAATAACAAAACAAATCGTCGGGGCATCACGCCGATTTGTTGAAATTTGACTGTTTTCCCGGAAATCATTGAATTTGGCAGGATTGATTTCCTGACTGATTAATAGGCTCTGGCTTGATTCAGTTGGCAGTCTCACCACTCATCGGTCAAAAAGTCTCGGGGCCTGCGTTGTCTTTCTAAAGCATCAAGATGAAATTTGAATGGGCATAATGCTCAAATCGATGTGGTTTAAGTCTTTCATCTGTCGTGTCTGGTATGACAATCATGTCGTTTGTTGATTAATTACTGCAAAAATTTTCCAAAAAACGCCGCTTTGTTTCGCATTCCGTTTTCAAAATCGTCTCTAATCAATATAACGCAGAACGAATTTTCCCCACGCACCGTTTAAGTTCTGCATTATGTCACAAGTCAGGCAGTCAGATCATGATGCCCTTTTACACACGCTGATACAATGATGATAGGTTGCAATCGAATGCGAAGGATCGCAAAGATGTTCATAACGCGACGCCGACAGAGTAAACTTCCAACAGGCAAGATCTGGCAATTATGCGAATTAAAACCGTCGCCAGCACGCTGCCGTTTGCTACCAGTTCGGCTGCGAATTGTCTCTCCGCCTTCGACCATGTTTTTCAGCAAATCCCACTTATCCTCTGCCCCCCCCCATCCCTTTTGCGGGAAAATGTGATGCAGCTTGGCCCGTGAGGCATCGGCAGCTCGCCATACTAAACAGCCTGTCTTTCAAAACATAACAAGCCAAGTTCATTGAGTCGATTTAAGCGGGAAAGGGCTTGATCATGTTTGCGAAGGCTCGTTGATGAGCTTTTCGATGCAGGATGTCATCTTGCAATCATTCAGCGAGGGAGCGGCCAGAGTAAAAGTGAAAAGACGCCATTAAATATGGGTGTCGTCTTTGAAATGGAGCTGGAAAATGTGTCATTTGATCAGGGCCGTCAAATCGCTATTGCCCTGATTTGTTTAGGTATTGAGTTTTACTGCCTTACGAGGCAAAATTTGGCAAGAGATCCTGAGGGTAATTGATTATGACGACCGAGACAATCAAAGAGAAGATATGTGTGCTTGTGGTTGATGACCATCCGGCAATCTGCGAGGCACTGACTTTTGCTCTCTCGCGCACGCAGGAAATGGAAGTTTGTGACCAGGCTTCCAATATCATTGATGCTTTACGCAAGGTCGAATCACTCGGGCCTCAAGTCGTAGTGGTTGATCTTTCGCTCGGAAATGAGAATGGGCTGGACCTGCTGGAACGGCTTCGCGATCGATTTCCCAAGATAAAAGTAATTGTCTGGACAGCTCATTGTGAAATCCATTTCGCCGAGCGAGCCCTGCGTGCCGGTGCCAGTGGCTATGTGACCAAAGATCAGCCTTCCAGCGTGGTGATCAATGCCATTGCATCGGCAATCAAGGGGCAGATTTACCTGAACGAAAGCCTGGCTCAGAACTTGCTCCATCGGGTTGCGGCACGCGGGGCTCAGCAGGCGATGATTGACCCTGAAAGCCTTTCCAATAGAGAGCTGGAAGTCTTTCTACTGATCGGGCAGGGACGCAAAACACGAGATATTGCAAATATTATGCATGTGAGTATGAATACCGTGCAGACCTATCGCGAACGCATCAGGCGTAAGTTTCAACTCGGCGATTGCAACGATGTGATTCATTTCGCCACCACATGGCTGGTTGAGCAAAAAACATCGTAGGAATTGATTTCAGTTGAAATGAAAAAGATCCGGCAACGGCGGTTGTTGGGGTCGTTTTGCATACGATTTGCATCACTGCGCGTTTCAGACGAAAGCACGCAGGGCTTGGCGAGCGATTGAACTGTCTGATTTTCAGGAGGATTATTGGGGCAGGCGTGGTCCCAGTTGGGCGGTAGCTCGCCTGACTTTTCGGTTTCTGCCAAAGAATGGGGTAATTCCGTTGACCAGTGGAAAAAGTTTCTTTTAAGTTGGCAGGGGGTTGGCGTATAATGGATAATAATCAATGAATATGCGGGCAGTCATCATCTGCAACGCCTGGCACGGCGGCCATGATAACCCCTGGAAGTTCAACCATTTCGCAAGAGGTTTGAGGTCATGCTGAAGAAGTCTTACTTGTTACGAACGGCTGTGGCAGCCGGTGTTTTGATGGTATCAGCCGGTACATCCAATGCACAATATGGTGGCTGGGGTGGCTGGGGTGGCTGGGGTGCGAGCACACCGATGCAGGGCATTGGCTATGGCATGGGTGCCATGGCAATGGGTGCCGGTCAATATAATCTTGACTCGTCGATGGCCCGCTCGATGAATGTGGATACAAACCTTCGTATCAGCCAGGCGATGTGGCAGCAACAGCATTATTTGAACTGGACAAATCTGCTGCGTCGTGAGCGAACATCTCAGAACACAGTCAAGTCTGTTGAAGGCATCAAGAAGCGGATTCATGAAAACCCGAACGAGAGCGACATCAAGTCGGGTGAAGCCCTGAACGCAATTCTTGAAGACGTAACGGATCCGAAGAAGGTGCATCCTTCACAGATGCGTCTTTCACGCATTCCTCTTGACCCTGACATGGTCAAGAATCTTCCGCTTTTCTATGCCAGTGAAGCCATTGCCTTTACCATCTCTGGCATGGTGGGTGAAGCAGAAATCCCATTTCTTCTGAAATCAAAGGTTTACGACAAAGAGCGAGAAGCTCTGAGCAATGCTATCAAGCATGCCGAGCGGGTTGATTTGGAAGGCAACCTGACACCCGACGACCTCAAAGCCGTGGATAAGGCAGTTGCCGACCTGGAAGCCAAATTTCAGGATAACGCCAAATTTGATGACACTGGCTACAAAGAAGCAAAAGCCGCCATTTCGGCTGTGAAAAAGCTCTCGAAGATGCTCTCAAAGCCCAACTTTGATGAGATTCTGCAGGCTCTCGATCAGGCCAAGAAGAATAATGTTGAGCCAACTGTCACCGACCTGATTGGTTTCATGAAGCACTTCAATCTTCGTTTCGGCGCCAGCAAAACAGCCAAACAGGCTCAGGCCCTTCAGGATCTTTTCCCCAAGATGGATCAGATTCGTGACGAAGTGCTCGCCCAGACCAAGGAAGCCAATCCGGAAGAGATTGCTGTCAGCCACAAGAATCTGGCCGAGGTGCTGGATAAGCTGAACACCGATGAGAAAACTCCTCCTCCACCCGGTGGTGCTTCGCCAAAGTCGAAAAACTGATTCGGCTGAAGTCTGATCAGATCGTTCAATCATTCGGGCTGCTCGTTTTCGGGCAGCCTGTTTTTTTGAAATCTGCGCAATAACAATCTGGCGAATGTGGGCGATATTGCTTGCTGTCAAAATCGCCAGCTTTTACCAAATTATCTGAATTACCTGAATTGCGAGTTTGCCTGTTGGTCAATTTTCTTGTAAAATAAGATATCGAATACTGTTCCCGACGCAGGAACCTTTGAGAGTGGAGAGACATAGGCCATGAGCACCGGTGGGAAAGTAATGGTGGTTCTGGTCTCGTTGTTGACAGTTGGCTGGCTGGCCCTGATGTCGATGGTTGCCCGCCTCAACTGGAATTACGGGGACGCGGTAAAGAAGGGTGAAGTTTCTATTGAAGCCCTTCAAAAGCAAGTTTCTGAAGCGGTTGACAAGCTGCGAAAGCTTGAGGACGATGTGGAAACTTCCCACATGGTCAACGACGACGACCGCACAATTCTGCGGCTGGAATACAACGACGGCGAGAAGACACTCGCAGAAATCACCGAAAATCTCTCCAGGCTTGAAGGGCTGTTTAATCAGTTGAATCAGGCCCGGCTTGAGACGGAAAAGCATATTGATGTCCGCAAGAAGGAAGTGACTGATGACCAGGCGAAGCTGGCAGCCACAACTAAAGCGGTCAATGAATCAAAGGCGACCAACGCCAGCTTGCTTCAGAAATTGACGGATTTGCGAAACCAGTTTCAGGAACTGAGCGAAGCGAATCGGGCAACTTCGTCCAAAGTTGGTGCTGGCAGTGAGATGCGTGATGTTTCACCAGGCGCCGCATTGGTCAATGGCCGTTGATCAATAACAGTCATACATGATTTTCTAAAATACCCGGGCAAAACACCTGGGTATTTTTTTACAATTAATTTGAACTATCGGTAAACAAAGGGCTTTTTTTCGCAGGCAATTCCGGCATGTCATCGCAGAATGAAACAACGACATGGGTTGGGCTGATTGCCAATCCCGTTTCAGGGCGAGGGCGAGGGCTCAAGAATGTCGAAATGTTGGAAGAAAAGCTTCTGGCGAGGGGTGTGCAAGTTGATCGGGCTCTGACGATTGAAGCACGCCGGGCCATGGTTGATTCGGCAAAAAATGTGCCGGGGGAGCGAAAAATTCTGGTCGCCATTGGTGGCGACGGCACCATTAATGCTTTAATTAACGATCAGCCGCAAGTGCCGTTTGTTAGTTTTCCATCGGGCACCGAAAATGTCTATGCCAAGGCCATGCAGCCCCA
>JBILGL010000279.1:0-5893 GCA_044351075.1 Isosphaeraceae bacterium
ATTATTAGTTTTGCCTGAAGGCATTGAGAAAATCAAGAGCGTGCCTTTTGCGAATTCAAGCAGAATCCGGCCTGGGCCTGGGTTTTATCAAATCATTAAAAAAACAACTTGAATTCAAGTCGGTTTAAGATCAAAATCCTGAAATTCCCCACAAAAAATCAAAGGTATCCTGAACCAATCTGGGAAATCATGAAACAAATCGTCATCCGCTCGTTGCTATTGATTTGCATCTGTTTAAATCTCAAAGCATCTGATGATCTTTTGATCGCCGATTTTGAAGGCGACACCTATCTCAACTGGAAGACTACCGGTGAAGCTTTCGGCACCGGGCCTGCAAAGGGCACGCTCAAAGGGCAAATGGCCGTGACTGGCTTTAAGGGCAGGGGGCTTGTCAATTCCTTCCTGGGCAGCGACACCAGTACCGGATCTCTTACTTCACCTGAATTGAAAATCCAAAGAAAATATATCAGTTTTCTCATCGGTGGTGGTAAAAACTCCGAGAAAACCGCGATGAATCTGCTGATCGACGGCAAAATGGTACGAAATGCAACTGGCCCCAACGATAAACCCGGCGGCAGCGAGGCTCTTGCCGCCGATTATTGGGATGTGACCGAACTGGCCGGGAAGACCGCAGTTATTGAAATAATCGATCAAGCCACAGGTGGCTGGGGCCATATTAATGTGGATCAGATCGTCCAGACCGACACAAAACCTCCCGGAGTGCTCATCAACCCACGGCGGGAATTAAAAATTACCAATCGCTTTCTGAATTTTCCAATTAAAACCGGCAACCCGAAACGGCTGGTTCGAATTTTAGAAAATGGCCGCCTGATTGTACGAAATGACATGGAGCTGGCCATCAACGAATCGCCCGACTGGTGGGCACCCATGGATGTATCGGCATGGGACAGCAAATCGCTGACAATTGAAATCGACAAATTACCGGAAGATGCCAATTCATTGAAATTGATTGACCAGACAGATTCAATCAAAAATGACCAGAATCTCTATCGTGAAGCTTTACGCGGGCAATTGCATTTCTCGCCCCGTCGTGGCTGGAATAACGACCCCAACGGGCTCGTCTATTTTAACGGCGAATATCACTTATTCTTCCAGCATAACCCTTATGGCTGGGGATGGGGCAATATGCACTGGGGCCACGCTGTGAGCCGCGATCTGGTTCACTGGCGAGAACTGGGCGACAAGCTCTTGCCCGATGAATTCGGACCGATGTTCAGCGGCTCGGCGGTGGTGGACTGGCAAAACACCTCGGGCCTGGGGCAACCCGGCAAGCCGCCTCTGATTCTCTTTTACACAGCGGCAGGGAACCCGACCGTTCAGTGTATGGCCTGGAGCATCGACGGCCGCCATTTCACCAAATACAGCGGAAATCCAATCATTCCGCAAATCACTGGCGGCAATCGCGACCCGAAAGTGCTCTGGCATGAGCCGTCAAAACAGTGGGTAATGACTCTTTATGTCGAACTCAATAAAGTTCATACCATTCATTTTCTCACTTCAACCGACCTCAAAAGCTGGAAAAAAGTCAGCACAATCGATGGATTCTATGAGTGTCCCGACTTTTTTGAATTACCGCTGGATGGCAATCCTGCAAACAAAAAATGGGTTCTCACCGCAGCCAACAGCGAATATATGATCGGCAGCTTCGATGGCACCACATTTAAGCCTGAAACTCCGAAACTGACAGGTCATCGTGGTCGCGGCTTCTATGCGGCGCAGACTTTCAGCGATATCCCTTCCAACGATTCCCGTCGAATTCAAATTGGCTGGTTCCAGACAGAAACGAAAGGCATGCCCTTTAATCAGTCAATGACGATCCCACTCGAATTGAAACTGGTCAGCACCCCAAATGGCCCGCGAATGACATGGTCACCCGTTCGCGAACTTGATTCGCTCATCTCACAGCAGAAATTCATAAAGGCCGTCACGTTAAAACCGGGCGATAGCAATCCGCTCGCTGGCCATCTGGCCGAACTGGCACGTATCGATATTGAATTTAAACCTGCTGCTCATTCTAAACTCATATTCAAAGCCCGTGGAAGTGAAATCATATACGACTCCGCCAGACAGGAATTAACTGTCAATAAACTGACCTCGCCTTCGCCTCTGATGAACGGCAGCCAAAAACTGACGATTTTTGTCGATCGTACTGGGCTTGAACTCTTTGCTTCAGGCGGGCTGACTTACATGCCAATACCAGTTCATGCAAATGCCGCTGATTTATCTTATTCGATTGAAATTCAGGGCGAAGCGGTAGAAATTCAATCAATTACATTTTCTGAATTGAAATCAGCCTGGCTGGCTGATGGTAATATTAATAATATGCAATTCGACGCCCGGACGCTTCAAAAAGCGACGGAAAATCTCAAAAAAGAAGTGGCTGATGGCAAAATTGTGGCTGCCGCGCATCTCGTTGTGCAAAACGGCAAACCTGTTTATCACGAGGTAATCGGACTGGCTGATGCTGATGACAAATCGCCATTGAAGCCAGATAGCATCGTGCGCATTTATTCGATGTCAAAAGCCCTGACATCCATCACAGCGATGACTCTTTTTGAAAAAGGGAAATTTCAACTTGATGATCCAATCGAGAAATTTATTCCGGAATTTGCCAACCGAAAAGTAATGATTCGCGAGGGCGATCGCTTCGCAGAAGTACCAGCCACCCGCTCGATCACCGTGCGAGACCTCTTCCGACATTCATCAGGCTATAGCTATGGTGCCGAGCCTCAATATAACGGAAGGTTTGCCCGCATGGGCTTGACGTATGGCCCGCCGATGGGAATGTATCCGCCGCCAATCAGCCTTGAAAAAGCGGCAACACTCTGGGCTACACTGCCGCTGGTAACTCAGCCGGGCGAGCGATTTCTCTACGGGCTTAATACCGATCTTCTGGGCCGACTCGTCGAAATCTGGTCGGGCAAGCCACTGGATCAATACATGCAGGAAGCCCTGTTACAGCCGTTAGAAATGGTTGATACCGGCTTTTCCGTGCCTGAATCCAAAAAATCTCGCCTGGTCAGTGTGCATACGATCAAAAACGGCAAGGCCACTGTTGTCGATAAGGGCAGCACAAGTCAGTTTAATCAAGGTTTCGGATTTCTCTCAGGTGGTGGCGGCATGGTCTCGACGATGAACGACTATGCCAATTTCTGCCAGATGCTGGTCGATGGCGGTAAGTTTAAGGGGCGGCAGATCCTGAAGCCGGAAACACTTGACGAAATATTTACCAACCAGCTCAAAGAAGCCATTGGGCCGATGAAATTCGGGCTCGGGTTTGCGATTGCTGATGTGCCTTTGGGCCAGGGGAGTGAAATGCATCTCGCTCGCTCGTTTAACTGGGCTGGCTATGCCACAACAGATTTCCGTATCTACCCTGGTCAACGCATGTTTCAGATCTTTCTCAGGCAACATTTGCCATCTGACTATGGTTTCAATCGCCGCCAGATGGATCTGATTCAATCGGCCGTCAAACTGGAGCAATAATTACTGTAAACTATTACCCGACAATACTATTCATCATTTTTTCGCCTCGACTCTCAAGCCGGGAATTATGGGTTACACTTCAGTGGTGGAAATTCATGGGTTGATCATCTGATTTTATCAACCGCGAAAATTCCGTAATGCATGTGAATCGAGCCGAACGATGTGTGGAATCGCTGGTGCTTTTGACCTGACTGGTCAGCGAATTTTCGACCAAACACGTCTCCTCTCCATGACCGCGGCAATCACACATCGCGGGCCTGATGACGAAGGCATTTACATCGAACCCGGAGTGGCTCTCGGCGCCAGACGCCTTTCCATTGTTGACCTCGCCGGCGGGCACCAGCCAATTCCCAACGAAAGAGAAAATATCTGGGTCGCCTTTAATGGCGAAATTTTCGAATATCCCGAAATTCGCGAAAAACTGATTGCACGAGGGCACAAATTAGCGACTCGCTGCGACACCGAAGCCTGGGTTCATCTCTATGAAGACTTTGGCCCGGGGATGTTTGACCATGCCCGCGGGCAATATGGCGTAAGTCTCTTCGACCGAGATAACCGCACACTTCTGCTGGGCCGCGATGGTGCCGGAATTTGCCCTCTGTTTTACGCCGAAGCCGATGGCTGGCTAATCTGGGGCTCTGAGATTAAGGCCATTCTGGCATCGGGGCTGGTTCAGGCCCGTCCGAACGTAAAAGCCCTCGATTATTTCTTTAACTTCTTCAGCGCCACCCCGAATCAGACCCCGTTTGAGGGCATCAGGGCAATTGCGCCCGGCCATTTTCTCAAGGTGAAAGACGGTAAAATCAGCACGCACAAATATTGGGATCTCGACTTCCCCGACGATGGCCAGGAGCGTGTCGCAGCTGATCCGAAGATACTTGTGGATGAACTCGAACGACACTTGGCCCATGCTACAAAAATTCGGCTTCGCGGCGATGTACCCGTCGCCAGCTACATCTCAGGCGGGCTTGATTCGACCGTCATTCTGGGTCTGGCGACTCGCGAACGCGGCGGCCCGGTTGATTCATTTACGATTGCCCTGCAAAATGCTGGCCCCGACGAACGGGACAAGGCCATTGAAGCGGCCGGCATGCTTGGCTCACCACTGACAGTCGTCACAATGGAGAAGAAAGACGTCGTTTCCGCAGTACCCGAACTGATTCGGGCCGCTGAAATGCCAATTCTTGACACTTCTGCCGGCTGTCTCCTTCGGCTGGCTCAGTCTGTGCACGATTCAGGCAACAAGGTTGTTCTGACAGGCGAAGGTGCCGATGAAGCCCTTGCCGGCTACGCCTGGTTCAAGTCAGGCACAGCCCGTGAACGCTTCCGCAAACGATTTGGGTCGGTCATTCCCGCCTTGCTGCGGCGCGGAATTCTCGGCATGATCGGTCACGATCAGCGAGCTCGCCCGGATCGATTCCCGATCATGGGCCAGCGCACAGCCCAGCAGGATCTTTATGACTGGCTGGGGCAGGGCCGTGGCCTGGTCTATGGCGAAGCCATGTGGCAGAACCTCGAAGGCTATAATCCTTACGAAGATATCGACCTGCCAAATGACCGCTTCCGAAAATGGAACTGGCTGAATCAATCGCTTTATGTTGGATATAAAGTCATGCTGGCCGGAATGCTCCTGCATGCTAAGGGCGATCGGGTCACGATGAATGCCTCTGTTGAAGGACGCTACCCGATTCTTGACCATCGCGTCATCGAATTCTGCAGCACAATCCATCCCAAATACAAACTCAATGGCCGGATTGATAAATGGCTGCTGCGCCAGGTGGCCGCCAAGACTCTGCCGCACCAGATCGCGAATCGAAAAAAGACGATGTTTCGGGCCAATCGGTCCGATAGCTTCCTGGGCCCTCATCGCCCAGCCTGGGTCGATCAGCTTCTGTCGGAGGAGTCGCTCCGCAAAACCGGTTATTTCGACCCGGCCAAAGTCATACGCCAGTGCCGTCTCCAGCGCACCATTCCCACAATCACACCACGACGATTTGTCCTTGACCAGACTTTAACCTGCGTTGTTACAACGCAGCTCTGGCACCATATTTATATGGGCGGTGAGCTTTGCGACCTGCCATCGTGGAATCAGGTGGAAGGCTTCCGCGAGATCGCCCGCACCACCCGGCCCATCTCCAATCTGATGTCACCACATCTGAGAGCAAAACCGGAATTAATTGCCGTTTGATTGAATCGGCCCAATGATCAGACCATGTAATCAGACCCGCCTTTGGCGGGCCTTTTTTTTGCAATAAAATTGACAACTCTTCCTAATATTTTGTGATTGGCTCATTGACAGAAGATTGCCAAATAAGTTAAACATAATAATGGTCTAAGGATTCATTCGAAGTCTCGTTTATTGATACTTGCAGGAGATTGCTCGATG
>JBILGL010000281.1:0-5892 GCA_044351075.1 Isosphaeraceae bacterium
ACACTTTTGGCTTTTTTGCCACCGATGGAAGGCTTACCCAAAGAGCCTGCAGCCGAAGTTCCTCCATCTTTGGCGGCCTCTGCCGCGCGTGATTCTGCGCGTAGAAGATCAGCCAATGAGAGCCCTAAAAGGCCGGCTGAGCCAACTTTGAGAAAATCCCGGCGGTGGTAGCGTTCACAGTCCGTGATCCACGATTTACGGTCGCTCATATGCCTTGGCCCTCTTTGCTTAAATCACTACTGGAAAAGGGATTGTGGGATTTTTGGGTTAATGGTTCAGGAGGAATTCGCGGGTATTGACGAGAGCCCAGACGACGTCTGAGACGGCCTCTACCCGATCTTTGCCTTTTTTGCCGGCGATTCGCTCGCGGGCAGCCTTATACTCTTTTTCTGAAGGCTTGCGAGCGAGTGTTTTGAGAAAAGCCTGCTGGATCAGATCTTCGTCGGGCCATTCATCATCCATGGCCCAGTCGGCCCAGGGGCCAAGTTCAATGCCACGAACAACATAGTCATCGCCTGCCAGGAAAAGTGACTGTGGCAGTGCCGGGTCGGCAGCCCGCTCACATTCGCACGAGACGCTTCGTGGTGGTCGGCCAAAGATTCGGAGCTGGAAGGCCAGGTCCCGCTGATTGACGTTATTGCCGGGGATTTCAATGGCCCGGGCATTGGGCGGGATGTCGGTCATTGTGCGAGGGTCGGGGCGGAACATCAGGGCATCGGCCAGCACATCGGCTGCGACTTCCGCCATCAGCGGATGCGGCAGATAGCGGGCAAAATGAATGCTGTCGCCCGAGTTATTCACACTCGGCAGGCTCGATCGCTGATAGGCGTCGGTCATGAGCACATATTTTTCGAAAGCCCTGATATCGAATTTCAGCTCGACAAATTTGTCAGCCAGAGCCTTGAGCAGCTCTGGATTGCTGGGCGGGTTGCCGACTGCGAAGTTATCGACTGGATTCACCACGCCGATGCCGAGATAGTGTGCCCAGACACGGTTTGCGAAATTAGCTGCGAAGTAGGGGTTGCCCGGCTCGCTCATCCAGTTGACGAGTTCGTCGCGAAAATCATCGGCCTGCATCTGACGTGAGGCCTCCATGAAAACCGGTCCGCCGGGTGGCTTGACGGGCAGAGGCTCATTGGTGTCGGGGTGGCGGAGGTAGTTGGTACGCCCTTTCTCCACATAGACTTCGCGATGTGGCTGAATCTGCCGACGGCGTTGCTCATCTTCCACACCTTCGCGGCGTTTGTCGGCCTCTTCCTTGAGAATTTTTCGGGAATCAGGCGAGTTGGCGTCGAAACGGATTGGAACGACGACATTCTCGAATGAGCGATAGTCGGCCTGAGTCCAGCGGTCAAATGGGTGCTTGTGGCACTGGGCACACTGGAGTTGAAGGCCCAGGAATGACGAAGCGACCAGCTCAATCATTTGCTCTTTGGTGAAATTCTGGCGACGCCAGAAGAGGTCGTTGGTTTCTCGCTCAGGATAATTCGAGTCGAAACTATTGGCGGCTGATGCATTGAGAGCAAGCCAGTTTTTCAGCCATTCATCCGGTTTCTGTTCTTCGCGGGAAGTGGCTGTCAGGATGCCTTTGACAATTTTGTCGTAAGGCTCGTTGCGGGCAATTCTTATCTTGATCCAGTCCCACCACATTTTGGACCATTTGGGCTGGAGATTTCGGCCGAAGTCCTGGCGGTTCTCCATGGCGTTGAGACTATTAAGCGTCCAGTCTGAAAATTTGGTCGCCCAGACGGCCGCATGCATCGGATCTGCCAGCAGGGTATCAATTTTGCGTTCGCGTTTGTCAGAACTGTTGTCAGCCAGAAACTTTTCGATCTCTTCCGGGGTCGGCTGGCGACCGACTGTATCAAGAGTCACTCGGCGGAGAAATTCAATCTCTTCTGATTTGCCTGATGCCACAAGATTCAGCAAATCCAGACGCTGCTGGATGATCCGGTCGATCGGATGAGCTGGATTCTTCGCCGCGATAGCAGCATCGGACTTTACTTCAGGCCAAGGCTGATAATAGCGACCGGAAACAACCTGACCAAGATAATTGGCCACAACGGCTGTGTCGCCGGGCTGGCGGGCTGAGAGCTTTGAACCGTCGGAAATGGCCAGAACGCTGTCGTCCTGAATTTTAAATTCCGTAAGGTAAGTAACGTCGGCTGTGGAGCCATCGGCATAGGTGGCTTCGACTTTCAGGTCGATCTTCTGATCAGGCAGCAGTTTAGCATTGGCCGGGGTGAGTTTCAGGCTGGCGATGGAGCCGGTGCCGGGTGTCCAGGAGGCACCTTGCTTGATCCAGTCCAAAAGCATGGAATATTCACGCGAGCCGGGTTTGACTCGCTGGCCGCCGCCATGCGGCACAATGCCAGTGGCTTTGAGCAGCAGAAGGCTCTCTTCTGGTCGGCTGAGATTGATGCGACGACCGAAGGCGTCTCGAACTAATGACTTAAAATCTTTTTCAGGGGCATACGCGAAGAGACTCAGAAAGAGGCCGCCTTTGCCTTGAAATGAGCCGTGACATGAGCCGGCATTGCAACCCTGCTTGCCCAGCAGGCCGACAATCTGGCGTTCAAAATCAACCTTCTCAGCTTCCGCTGCTACGGCCGAGCCGACGCTTATACAAATGATTGACAAGCTGAGAAGCAGACAGCGGATAAGGCGATGACGGCATGTACGCATCTACAAGTCCTTGGGTGGCGAGAGCGGTGCCAGATCGGGAACCGAAAGGGGCAGGATTTGGGTTGATCGCAGGTCATACCACAATTACCTATCGATAGTATATATCGACCTAAAATATTTAACACTACGAAAAACTAAAAGTTTCAAAAAAATTATCTCCGCTCAAAAAAATCACCGGCACGATTTATCAATCGGCCGGTCACGGCTTGATAACTTCATGTGAAATAGAGACTTGAGAAGTGTCTGTATCACTGGTTGTCGATAGTGTCGGAATCAGTCGTCCAGCCAGGATAAACGGCTGGTGTACGTGGGCGAATCATTCGATTCTGGCCGGAGAGGCCGGGAACGCTGTCGCTCCACGGATAATTTGGATAAGCAGCGGCATTGCCAAGACTTACAGGCTGAAGGGTGCCGTAACCCGTAGGCTGAAGCACTCGGACATCTCTCATTTGTGGTCGGCTGGCCGAAAGAGGGCCATAAAGCGAAAGAGTCGAGCGCTCATCCTGCCCCAGTGGTGTGTATCCACCACCCACAACGCCATTGCCACGCACCCACATGGTATTATTTGGCACGAAGCTGCCCAGCATTGGAGATGGGGCAACTTGATTACGATCAATCGCAACTTCCTGTGAAGAAACATATTGCGTTTGAACGACCTGATTTTGAGCAACAGGTGCCGAGCGGAATAGCCCCCGGCGTGGTTTTTCACCAGCATTTGCTGAGTGCAGCACTAAAAGACTCAGTAACAAGGCGCTGGCAAAGCGATGGTTTTTCATTGTTAAACTCATTCAAAATCAGATGTTGCGAATCATGTTGTTGCCGCTGGCCGGAATAGTCTTTTTTATGGTAAAAGACTGCCCAGCCGCTTCTTTTTGGCTCTGTTGTAAACTTTACAATACAAATCAAGGGAGTGTCGGCAATTTGGTGAAAAAACTTTAGAAAAGTTCTCGATTTGACCTTATTCAATTGAGTGTGTAAGGCTAAGAAATGAAAAAGGATCAGCTCGATTAGGAAGCTGATCCTCTGTTTCAACTCATTGAGTGAGTGAGCTTAGTCGCTGACCATTTCCATGCTGATTTCCATGAGCAATTCGGGAGTGCTTGCATGGAAATCGATGTTACGTTTTTCAAGGCCCTTATCGAGATGGACGGCGAATCGGAAGATTTCGGGAGAATCGATTCGCCAGGCGACTTCGGCGAGTTCCGAGGGCGAAAGCTCGCCCAGGCCGACACCGAGCCGATCAAGCTCAAGTTCAAGCCTCAGAGCGACTTCCCGCAGCTGCTCATGAGCCGTTCTTGAGCCGCCGGTGACCACTCCATTGGGTGTGCGGGTGACTCGCTGGATTGGTTCTGCATCATCGGCACAGAAACCGACCAGGCTGGCCCGAAGAGGTCGCGAGCGACTTTGAGGCTCTGTTGACATGAATTTCAGCCTTTTCCTGAACCTTTCAGGAGCTGACCTGTCACGGTCTTTCCTGTCAGGTTTTTGATCTTCAGCCGGGGGAGATCAGGCGTGTGCCTGTTACTGATTTCAGATATCGGCTGGAGGTCGGGCTGATTTTGATCGGTAATCGGTCTTCCTGAGGTCGGCTTGTCGTCAATGGTATTACGACCCGCCCAACACCTCACGAACGGTATTTCTTGCCACCCGATGAGCCGTTCGAATCGTCATGGCCCGACCTTCAATTTGGTCTTCACTGTAAAGTCTGCCTTCAGAAGCCGGCAGACCGGCCAGGGCCAGCGTAAGCGGCATTAATTCCAGAAACTGGCGGTATTTTTGCTGAAGTTCCTGCGGGCTTGCAGCCGGCGCGGGTTGAGCGGGTGCAGTTGCTGATTCTGGTGCTGTTGGGTCGTTACTCATGAGTGGTTCTCGGTAGTCTGTCAAGAAGTGAAAAGTGGAAGCTATGGCGTAAATGCAGGATGGAAAAAAGATTCCAGCCGTGGCCGCCGCCAGCTTTTGATTGACAGGCTGCCTTTGCATCGCCTAAGATTATGGTAATTGATCATACATCAGGAAGTCGGCCTGGAAAAGACTTCTGGCTGATCTTTCACCGACATTCAATAAAATAGGTCATGTCGCAAAGCCAAATCTCGGAACAGCCTACATACGCTCCCGTTCTTGCTGATAACACGTTTGAAGCACTCGGGCTTTCTCGGCACATGCTCGCCATTCTGGCTAACCGGGGCTACACCGCGCCGACCCTTATTCAAAATGATCTGATTCCCTACGCGCTGCGTGGGCAGGATGTGATTGGCCAGGCCAAAACCGGCAGTGGCAAAACGGGTGCTTTCGCCATCCCGATGATTGAGATGATGGAGAAATCGACCGGCAGGCCGCAGGTGCTGATTCTTGCCCCAACGCGCGAACTGGTGCAGCAGATTGTGTCGGAGATGGAAAAGATTGCTATCGGCATGAATCTGCGGATTCGGGGGATTTATGGCGGTGAGCCGATTGTGCGGCAGCTTCGTTCGCTCGAGCGTGGGGTTGATATTGTGGTGGGCACACCGGGCCGGGTGATGGACCTGATGAAACGCGGGGCCCTTGATTTTTCTGACGTTTTTCATGTGGTACTGGATGAAGCGGACCGCATGCTTGATATTGGTTTTCGTAATGATATTGAGCGCATCCTGATTCGAGTGCCAGACCCGCACCAGACGCTTCTGCTTTCGGCGACATTGTCAGAGGAAGTTCTTTTCCTGTCGCGGAAGTACATGCACGAACCAATCGAGCTCAATCTTTCGCGCGACGAGATCTCGGTTGATACGATCAGGCAGTATTACATAACGGTTGACCCGGATCGGAAGATGGGTCTGCTGGAATATTTGCTTGAGCGTGACCGGCCCCGCCAGTGTATTGTGTTCACACGTACAAAACGAGGCTCTGAGAAGCTTTATCAGAAGCTCTCGAAGCGCACGAAGGGTGTCGGGGTGATGCATGGCGATTTGCCGCAGTCAGCCAGAAACCGGGTGATGACGGCGTTTCGCTCAGGCAAAGTGACGATTTTAATTGCGACGGACGTGGTCGGCCGCGGCATTGATGTCGAGGGCATCAGCCATGTCATTAATTACGACATTCCGCAGGATCCTGAGAATTATGTCCACCGCATTGGCCGGACTGGGCGAATGGGGCGTGACGGCATTACCTATTTATTTGTCTGCCCTGATGAAGGCGAGCCGCTGACATCGATCGAAATGCTGACCAGTAAGC
>JBILGL010000280.1:0-5892 GCA_044351075.1 Isosphaeraceae bacterium
CTGAAGGATGCGAAGCTTGATCCATCGCTGATTGACTATATCAATGCCCACGGCACAAGCACGCCGCTGGGTGATCTGGCCGAAACGCGGGCGATGAAGACTGTCTTCGGCGAACATGCCAGAAAGCTGCAAATCTCATCGACCAAGAGCCAGCTTGGGCACCTGCTCGGTGCATCGGGTGGGGTTGAGGCAGTGGTTTGTGCGCTGGCGATGCGCCGGGGTGTCCTGCCGCCAACGATCAATCTTGAGAACCCTGAGCCGGAATGCGACCTGGATTACATTCCTAACACGCCGCGTGATTGCCGCATTGGCTATTGTATGTCAAACAGTTTCGGCTTCGGCGGGCATAATGCCAGCCTGATCTTTGGCCAATACCGGGGCTGATAGCCCTGCCCGATTTTCAACGCTCAGGTTCTTTTGCGAATCTGCCAGACTGATTAAAATCTAAAAGAGGGTGGGCCGGTGCCCACCTTCGTCCATTTTAGCCCGGGAAGAATTGACCCATGCCAGAGCCTGCCCCTGATATCCTTGGTAGCCGCGTTGACGAGACATCGCTCACCCCGACAGACATTCGCCGCTATTCCCGCCACCTGATCATGCCGGAAGTTGGAGTGGAAGGCCAGAAGCGGCTCAAAGCCTCGCGCGTATTGTGTGTCGGCACCGGCGGCCTTGGCAGCCCACTGGCCTTCTATCTGGCAGCGGCAGGCATCGGCACCATCGGCCTGGTTGATTTTGACACCGTCGATGAGTCAAACCTCCAGCGCCAGATTCTCCACTCAACCAACGACATCGGCCGGCCGAAGGTCGTGAGTGCCACCGAGAAGCTCAAGGCTCTGAATCCAGACCTGAATGTGGTGCAGATCACGGACCGGATAACGTCCGATAATGCGCTCCAGCTTTTCGCCGAATATGACGTGATCGTGGACGGTACGGACAATTTCGCAACGCGATATCTCGTGAACGATGCCTGTGTGCTGCTGGGCAAGCCGAATGTTTACGGCTCGATCTTCCGGTTTGATGGTCAGGCGACCGTCTTTTTCCCGCCCCATGGGCCATGCTATCGCTGCCTTTATCCGGAACCGCCGCCGGCCGAACTGGTGCCAAACTGTGCAGAAGGCGGTGTGCTGGGCATTCTGCCGGGGATCATCGGCGTGATTCAGGCCACAGAGACGGTGAAGGTGATTCTGGGCAGGGGTCGCACACTTCAAAGCCGCCTGCTGCTTTATGATGCTCTGGATATGTCGTTCCGCGAGATGAAGGTGCGGAAGAATCCGAAGTGCCCGATCTGTGGGCCGAATGCGACGATCAAGGCCCTGATTGATTACGAAGCCTTCTGCTCGGGTGCAAATTTGAATAGTCATTCTCATGAAGAGAAGAAAGAGGAGCCCGCTGTGATACGTGAGATGGATCCCAGGACTCTGCAAGGCCGGGTGTCGGGCGGCGACCGCCTGATCATTCTGGATGTGCGCAACCCGGAAGAGATTGAAATCTGCCGCATCGCCGGCTCGGTGGTGATCCCGCTGCCGGAGCTGCCCAAGCGCTTGGGCGAGCTGAATGCCGCCGATGAAATTGTAGTGCACTGCAAGAGCGGCAAAAGAAGCCTGACAGCGATTGATATTCTACAGAAATCAGGCTTTCGTAACTTGCATAACCTGACGGGCGGCATTCTGGCCTGGATCAAGGATGTTGATCCATCGCTGCCGCCTTATTGATGTTTCACGTGAAAACAGGCTGAAATATCAGGCAGATTCATGGCCGTGGCGCTTGACAGCGGACCACGGCCGGGCTATGATTAGCTTGTCTTGATGGCCCCGTCGTCTAGTGGTTCAGGACACCGCCCTTTCACGGCGGCAGCACGGGTTCGAATCCCGTCGGGGTCATTCAATACTTGAAACGGTCAGTTACTGGCCGTTTTTGGCTTTAAGGGGAGAGATCCCCGAAGAGGCCCCGTCGTCTAGTGGTCCAGGACACCGCCCTTTCACGGCGGCAGCACGGGTTCGAATCCCGTCGGGGTCAGTGACTTATTACTAAATTGTTTTTAACAATTTCTGTATTTCTGCCTTTGATATGATTTTGACGTAAAACCAATATTTAAAGCTGAAGGAAATTGAAAATGCGGTACCCTGAAGGAAACAGGCGAGGCTTCACTCTCATTGAAGTTTTAGTGGTCATTACGATCATTGGATTATTAATTCTATTGCTTTTACCTGCGATCTGGGCGGCCCGTGAAACAGCAAGGCGGATCAAATGCATCAATAATCTGAAACAATTTGGAGTGGGAATTAATCAGTATATTGCGGTATCAGGTCTTTTTCCGCCAGGCAATTCCGGCCGCACTCAATTTTCTGTACATGCCTTAATACTGCCACATATTGAACAGTTGCAAGTTTACAACCAGATTAATTTCAATAATATTTCCATTCTCGAATCGTTTGGAAATACAACGGTTGGCCGGGCAGGCATTTCCATGTTTCAATGTCCTTCGGACTCTTATTGTTCATCGCCGGTATCGGGCGATGCCATTTCTCCGAACAATACAAATTATGCAGGAAACGTTGGCGATGAACGCATGATCGTTCAGCCGAATGGAATCATTGGATTTAAACCTGTCTCTCCGCAATCAGCCACCGACGGCATTTCAAATACGACAGCCATGGCAGAGATGCTTGTCAGCAGGAAAAAAACGGAGGAACGATTACGAACATTTTACAAGGCATCCGTCATCAACTGGGGCCCGGTTTATAGTCTGGAAATTTATACTGCGAGATGTCGTGATCTTGTTTTCTTTACGCCAAATTTCGGAATGAATAAGGGTGAGATCTGGCTCTTTGGTCAACGTGTGCAGACTTTGTATAACCATGTGATGACGCCTAATCAACCAAGTTGCAGCTTTATGAACAGTAGAGTATCAAACCTGGGAAATTCAATTACATCAACAAGCCAGCACCCCGGTGGCGTGAATACTCTTTTCGCAGACGGCCATGTTCAGTTCATCAAAGAAAGTGTCAGCCCCCAGGTCTGGCGTGCGATTGGAACGCGAAACGGCGGAGAAGTCATCTCGATGACGGATTATTGATTAGAAATACCCCAAACCTATCCACTTTCTCAACGGTATCAAAATCAAATGTCAGGGTCTTAAATTCCCCCTGATCACGTTTCATTCTTCCCGTCGATCGTTGCGGCGAGGGTCATGTCGCTGATGACGTTCGTCATGGCCCGGGCTCGCGATAGCAGCCAATCCACGGCCAGAAGCAGCGGCACAATCTCCTGCGGCAGCCCCACGGTGGCCAGCACAATCGTCAGGCTGATCAGCCCGGCATCAGGCACGCCGCCAATGCCAATGCCCGCAATAATGCAGCTTAAGGCCGCCAGCGCCTGCTGACCAAGCGATAGCGATATACCCTCATACTGGGCCACAAAGAGCACAGCCATCGCCTCATAAAGCAAAATGCCATCGTTATTCAGATTCGTGCCGACACACGCCGCCAGCCGCGATGATGTTTTGGAAACGCCCAGCTTCTGTTCAAGGGCAATCAGCGTGTCGCGCATCGTCGCCAGGCTGCTTGATGTGCCAAGCGCTACCGTGACCGGATGCCGCGCCGCGGCCCAGAACTGTTTGAGCGTGTATCGTGTCGATGTCACAATCCAGGCCTGATAAACAATCAATATTTGCAGAAATAGGCCACCCAATACCACCAGCACATAAGGCCCGAGCATTGCCAGCTTGCCCAGCCCGCCTTCGCCCACCGCCTTGGCCACCACACTGAAAACGGCGAGAGGCACCAGCATCACCACCCATCGCATGACTTGCTGAATCGCTTCAAAACAGGTCACTACGGCATGTTCCAGCGCGACATAATCCGTTCGTCCCTGCCGCTGCTGAAACTGCTGCACACTGCGGAGCGATGCCCCGGCCACCACCGCCAGCATCACAATGGAGATCACCTGATTTTCAATAAAGGGCTGAACAATATTTTCAGGAATATAGGCCAGAATATCCTTGACCGGATCAATCTTCCGGTCTGTCGGTTTGATCGTCGCCGCCTTGGCTCCGACCGTCAGTTCGGCAGCCGGCTTCCAGCCGACACCAGGCTGAATCACATTCGCCAGCATCAGCCCGATTGCCACCGCGCAGCAGCCATTAATCGCCGCCACACGCAGCATTCGGCCAGCCTGTTTCCAGGTCATTTCGGTTTTCAGAAACGACTCCAGCACGGCAAAGAGAATCAGGGGGCCAGCCAGTGTCTTGATCATGCCAATGATCTTCGACCCAACCAGCCCGAGCTTCACCGCACTGCCGCCTGCCAACAGGCCAACCGCCACGCCCAATGCCATTGCCAGAAGAATGCGCTTAATGGCCGAGAGGTCGGGCGTCGATTGCTCAGACTCGATCACATCGCTTGATGCCTGTTTGGCGTCGTATTCGGCAATACCCTGAGGCTCTGGCTGATTGGTTGTCATCGTCGTTCTGCGCCTGTCCAGATTCAAGACCAGCAATCCGAAAAAAGCCGGGCAGGGGGGTTATGAGGTTTTGAGCCCGGCCAGTGTTTTCACGTGAAACGTAGCCGATTCCACCAGTTTCTCAACGTTGTAGCCCCCTTCCAGCAGGCTGACGATCCGGCCCCCGCAATGCGTATCAGCAATCTCCATGATCTTTCGCGTGATGCGGATAAAATCGCTACTTTCAAGATTGAGCCCGCCAACGGGGTCAAGCCGATGTGCATCAAAGCCGGCCGAGATAATGACCAGTTGCGGCTTCTGTCTAGCAGCAGCTTTTTCGAGGGCCGATTCAAAAGCATCATGAAATGCAGACGGGCGAGTCTCGGCGGGCAGGGGGATGTTCCACGTGTAACCAAGGCCGCGGCCAGTGCCGGTTTCATCGGCCCGACCAGTGCCGGGATAAAATGGGAATCGGTGCGACGAAAGAAAGCCGACGCGCCGGTCGTCGTAGAAAATCTCCTGCGTGCCATTGCCATGATGCACGTCAAAATCAACCACCAGAATGCGTTCAAGCCCCAGCACATCACGGGCATGGGCCGCCGCTACGGCCGCTGTGGCATAAATGCAAAAGCCCATCGCCGCCTTGGGTCTGGCATGATGCCCCGGCGGCCTGATGGCGCAGAAGGCTTTGTTTTGATCGCTGCCGGTCGATTTAGCCACTTGCTCCACTGCGGCCACGGCGGCCCCGGCGGCCAGTCGGGCCGCCTGCATCGACTTGGCCGCGAGGTAAGTATCAGGGTCGAGCATCACCGGTTTGGCGTCCGTTGCCCGGTGCGACTCGGTTTCGACATCCGCCAGATAGTCATCCTCATGCACGCGCTGAAGATCGGCAGACGCCACTTCAGCGAAGGTGCCCCGGCGGGCAGAATCAAAAAGTTTGATTGATTCCCAATGGTCGAGCAGGGTAGAGAGTCTGGCCGGTTTTTCAGGATGACCGGCAGGGGTGCGGTGCTCAATCATCCGCGGGTCGGTGTAAATGGTAATCATGATTTTGCTGATGGGCCCTCTGCCGAAGTGGTCGGCTGATATGGTCGGATCTCAGCCATTCTCATTATGATGGAGCAGGGGCCCGATGTCGAACAATTGATGCGCTCAAATCCGCTGAAAATGAAATTTGACCCATTCCGGAAAATACTTCTGCTGATTCTTGCCGGCGGCCTGCTGGTGCGCATCGGCCCGCCCGGCTCGCTGGCGATTGACCACTTTGACGAAGGCATTTATGCACTGGCAGGGCAGTGGATTTATCAGCCAGGTGGCCTGACACGGCTTGACCCGACTGTAATACCCTATGGCCCGCCCGTCACCTCGGTGCTGATCGGCATCGCCACCTTCCTGCTCGGCGGCCCCTCCGACTTCGCCGCCATATTACCGGGGATCATCTGCGGCACACTT
>JBILGL010000282.1:0-5876 GCA_044351075.1 Isosphaeraceae bacterium
CGCTGTCAATGTCATCATCATTCGGGACCCAGTCAAGACAAGGGTCATCACCATCAATCTTGCTATATCGCGCAATGACTTCTTGCGCAGACTTTGAGAAATCCTGATTTTGCAATTGCTCCAGATATTCAAGGTCTGAAAGCGGCTGAGAGACAAATGAATAGCGGTGCAATTGGCTATTGCGCTGGCGTGAGGCTTCCTGACGATTCTTTTCCTTCTCACTTGCCGCGATGAACCGCTGGGCTTCTTTCTTCAGCCTTGTATATTGAGAGACTTCAAATCGGCGACAGGTGAGCTGGAATCGAAGCTGGTCGCGCGTTTCTCGCGTGCCCTGAAAGCTGGCCAGAAAGAGGGCTTTTTCCTGATCAGACTCGGCCCTGAGTGCGGCGGCATGGGCTTCCCAGAAGGCGATGCGAGATTTGGCATGGGCCAGCAGGGCCTCATGCACAGTCGCCTGATCTGGCATTGCACTGATAAGATTTGACAGGCGTTCAACGCATGTTTCATCGTCGCGGATGCGGTCGATCCTGATCCACGTTTTAATGAAATGTTCCTGCCTGGTGTTATGGGCAAGGAAGTGAAGAGCCAGCCAGAGTGCCTTTTGATCTAATGAGTCGGCGTCGCTCGAGAGCCCTTCATATTGCATGAGTTTCCAGAGTTCGTCGAGCGTAATAAGATGCTTCTGATTGTTTTCGACGAAAGTGGTGAATTGAGACCATGCAGAAGCGATATCTTCAGCGAGTTCAGCGGTTTTGATGGTCGCTGAGCGGGTCTGTTTGCGTTTTGAGCTAAACTGGCGGTAGTCGAGGTGGCAATTCTTCTGGTAGGTGGCGTCCCAGGCGTATCTGGATTCGGTTTCAAAGCGGCTTTTGATCAGGGCGATGGTTGCGTCAAACTGCTCGATTTTCAGGGCCGAGGTGGCGAGCTCTTCGACGGTGTATTCCTGGACGGGGCTCAGGGGTGGGAAATTTTCGCAGAGTTCTGCGTAAATCGTGGCCACACGCGCAAGATCGTCGGGCTGCAATCGAGCAGCCTCGGGGGTTCTCGGCTTGTATGACAGCGATTCGCTCATCCGTGAGTTCGCCTTCAAGATCCAGAATAGGGATATGGCCTTTCACGGGATATATCGGAATTGTTGTGTAGCTAAATTAAGAATTTTATTCAAAAATATTTTTGGGAGAGTCGTATATGCGGGAAGTGGTTGATGAACAAGCCAGAAGTTTGTGTGATGGGCCGATATAATTTCACAAATGAAAATACAAATTCAGGGTGGTTTTAACGTGCCATGGTTTTAGGATTTGACGAGATCAAAGGTGTCATTTGCCAAATGATGATATTTCATAAAATAGCACGATAAATCGTTCCCTACGAAATGTTTAACATATAATGTGTCGTTCATTTGATGAAGGGTGGGCTTCCAGCCCGCCATGGTTGTTTGGTTTGAAGAAGCGGGCTGGCAGCCCGCTTTCCCAGATTAATAAATATCTCTCACGGAGGCACCAAGCCACGAAGAGGAGATAAAGATGTTTCCCAGGTGTTTCACCCCTGGCTGGTATGCTACGACCCGTTGGGGCTGGGGAAATTTAGATGTATGGAATTATATATATATATATATATATATGCGTCTATCTGAAGCAGGGTGGGCTTCCCGCCCGCCTTGAGTGTATGGTTCGAAGAACAGGGCTGGCAGCCCGTTTTCCCAGAATATTGTGAAGAAGCGGGCTGGCACTTGGAAATTGCGTTTTTTGAATTGTCGTTTTGCCGAAATCCCAAGATACGCTGCGATTTGATCCGTTAAGGAAAATCAATAAAAAGATCGGTGGTTTATATGGCCGGAGGCCATATCTATTCATAGACGGCTCCTCTGGAGCCGCAAAGAAAACAGATTCATCTAAATGCGCAACTTCAAAGGGCTGGCAGCCCGTTTTCCCAGAATATTAAATATCTCTCACGGAGGCACCAAGCCACGAAGATGAGATAAAGCGGGAAGTGTATAAATCGAGCCGGAAGCGTGAGTGATGGCCCGATATAATTTCACAAATGAAAATACAAATTCAGGGTGGTTTTAACGTGCCATGGTTTCGGGATATTGCATCATAAAACGTGTCATCAGCCAAATGATAATATTTCATAAAATGGCACGATAATTCGTGCCCAACGACAGGTTTAAAATCTAATGTGTCGTTCATTTGATGGAGGGTGGGCTTCCAGCCCGCCATGGGTTTTTGGTTTGAAGAAGCGGGCTGGCAGCCCGCTTTCCCAGATTAATAAATATCTCTCACAGAGGCACCAAGCCACGAAGAGGAGATAAAGTTTCCCAAGGGTTTCAACATTGTCTGGTATCCAATACCCCGTTGTGATTATTAATTAAGAACCGGCTTTTTTAATGGGTTATGGCTATCTCAAGAGGAAGAGAACTATTTGCTGATGAGCTTAACGCCGCTGGGATGGAAATTCAGTGATTTAGGAGAATTGATGGGTGAAGGCGAGGAGATTTTGGCAGAGACTGGCTTCCGGGCTGAGCCTGCATTTTGTTTCGATGCGGTGAAGCGAGTCAAGTCGTTTGAATTGCCGGCAAATGCCTGGAAAATGTTGGGGATGCCGGGATGGATCTCTTCGAGCCCCAATTCCATCTGCATGGCCGAGCTCAGCCTGTTTTCATGACCTACTAAGATCACCAGCCTTGAGCTGGCCCGCTGCTTTGCCAATAAATCAAGGTCTCGAAGATCATCCTGAACGACCAAAGGCAGGGCTGTGTGCAAGATAAATCGCAGTCGGCCGGCGGGATCGACACCAATTGAATCTTTTTCGGCTTTGCCGATCTGAAAAACTCCGGCCGATTTTGTGTCGGGCAGCTCCAGCCTCATTCGTGCAAGGTCGTTCGGCGAAATTGAACCGACCACATAAATGCGCTCAATTGGTTGCCTCGCATGATACCTGACAATTGCCTGCCTCAGCTCTAGCAGTTGTTTTGTAATCAATTGCCGGTTGCCAATTTCCTGCAAGCCAAGGGTGGATTGGATGAGAAAAAAGATGCCGAGATTGATTGCAAGAAGGATGCGGGAACGGCCATCGCGCACCGCTGCCCAGCGAGCCAGTAGCCGCCCGACAAGCCACATTGCCACTATCCAGAGAGAAACGAGAAGCACCATGGCCACCGCCGGGCTGAATTCAATTGGCCCAGGCAGGCTTTGCTGCATTTCCCGAACGTTTCTCCGAAAGCCTGGCGACAACTTCCAGACGAGGCAGAAGAAAGTGGCCGGTGTGACCCAAATCATCATTCTTGCGGAAAGCCGCCTTTGTGCAAGTTCTCGCGCTGCATGGCCTGCCAGCAGAGAAATGGCGGCCGTCAGCAATAGACCCAGCGTATTCTGCGGCCCCAGCGGCCAGTAAACGGACAATGTCAGGGCAATAAAGGCCCAGATCGTCCAGAGCAAGAGCCCGGCTTCGGTTTTTTCACTCTCATTTGCCGACCGCTCAATCACCCATGCCGGCAGCGTCAGAATTGATTCGTCGAATGACTTCTGACGATTGACAAACAAGCTCTGTCGAATTGTGCGGACCGCAATGAAAATGGCCAGGCAGAGAAAAACCGGTGTGGTTTCGATCAGATGCCCCAGTGGGCCGCGATTCGCGGCACCAAGTGGGCGAGTGGGCTCAATTAATGCCAGCCAGAAGTCGGATGGATGGACATTTGTCATCCAGACGTGCCAGGGCGCAGCAATCACCATTGCCACCGTGACGGATACCATGCCGTAAAACAGGCCTGGCACGAGTCGCCATGCCTCGTACCAGTGTCTGGTTCTTTCCATCGGCGATTCTCCGGCGTTAAGCGCCAGTTGATGAAACCCGATGAGCGGCAGAATGGCCAGGGCGATTAACCCCACGCTCATCAGGCTCAGGCCAATACATGCCCCGCAGCCCATGGCATAGAGGATTCGGCCGCGAATTCGGCCGCGTTCGCCTGCCTGAATGTGGCGGCTGTAAAATTCAATTGCACCGATAAATGTAATAGCGGCCAGTGTTGCCGGGCCGGCCCGCTGCATTGAGCTGAGAACCGTCTGGGAGAAGCCGAAAATAAAGGCTCCGAAGAGAGCTGCGCCGGGGCTGACCCATGTTTTGCCGTGCACATAAACGAGATAAACCAAAAGAACGCCTGCAAAATAGGCGGGTAGAACAGTGGTTACGGGCGATCTCGACGGGCTGAGCCAGGTAAAGAGCCCTTCAAGCCAGGCATAAAGTGGGGGAGAGAGGGCGACCCATCGGAGGGAATTTGCTTCGCTTAGACCGCTGATACCGTCGGCGAGTGGGGTCTGATCGACCCAGAGGCCGTCGTCGATGACAGCAACGCCGCGCAGGCCCCACCATGGGCCGGGCGGTGTGAGGTCCCAATTGGTAAGCCCATAAAGCCCGGGTAAAATAGCGATCAGGACAGCGAGGGGCCCGAACATTGCCGTGCGGGTTCTGAGCTGCACGAGTGGCCTGGGCCCGGCAGGCGCGATCTCGCGGAAGACACGCTCTCGCTCGAGTTCCAGTCTCGCCAGCTCGTCGCTCAATTTGTCGTTGGTCATTGCCGGGCTTCAGTCCGCTCATACAACCAGTATCCGTATGCAGATTAAGATTATTATATCAAATACCTTCAGAATTGTCCGAAAACCGTGCAGCCGATAGCGATCTCAGTGCAGGGAGGAGTTTGCCGCACGTCAGGCAAATGGGCTGGGCCACTGGGCTCTTCCCTTTGAAACGTCTCATTGGCTATGCTACTTTGCCTGAGATAACCCAAAGCCAACGCGGGCCTGAACGTCAATTTTTCATTGACCGGCCTGCCCTGCACTTTCTGCAATGAAAGCAAGATCATGGATCACTTTTCTTACCGCAATCACGAACTTTACTGTGAAGATGTCCGCGTGAGCGACCTGGCCGAAGAATTTGGCACGCCGCTTTATATTTACAGCCAGGCTACAATTCTTCACCACCTCGATACGCTTCACACGGCTTTTAAGGCACTTAACCCGCTGGTCTGCTATTCGGTGAAGGCCAATTCGAATCTTGGCATTCTGAAGCTGGCTGGTGAGCATGGCAGCGGTTTTGACGTTGTTTCGGGTGGTGAGCTTGCACGAGTGCTCATGGCGGGCGGGGCGGCTGAAAAAACCGTTTTTGCGGGTGTGGGCAAGACTGATTCTGAAATTGCCGCCGCGATTCAGGCCGGTGTGCTGATGTTTAATGTCGAGAGTGAGGCCGAGCTTTCTGCGATTAATCGTGTGGCCATGGCGATGTCGGCCGTTGCGCCGGTTGCCCTTCGCGTGAATCCGGACGTTGACCCGAAAACGCACCGCTATATATCTACCGGGAAAAAAGAGTCGAAATTCGGCATGGATATTGATCGTTCTCTGCGACTTGCGCAGGAAGCGACCAAAATGCCGGGCATCAGCATGATTGGCATGCACATGCATATTGGCAGCCAAATTACGTCTGTCGAGCCCTATGCCCATGCTGCGGAAAAGGGTGTTGAGATTATTGCCCAGCTTCGTGCGATGGGGCATCCGATCAAGTGGTATAATATGGGTGGCGGTTTTGGCATTGCCTATCGTGGCACGGAAGCGAAGGCGATTGAAGCCTTTGCGGAAGTGATTGTGCCGCGACTTGCCCCGACTGGCTGCAGGCTGGCGATGGAGCCGGGGCGCGTGGTTGTGGGCAATGCCGGCCTGCTTGTGAGCCGCGTGATTTACACCAAGAAATCAGGCGACAAGCGATTCCTGATTCAGGATGCGGCCATGAACGACCTGATTCGCCCCAGCCTTTATGAAGCCTTTCACCGGATCTGGCCGGTGCATGTGCCGGCGAATCTGCCCAGCCCCCCACAAAATTATGAGGCT
>JBILGL010000283.1:0-5874 GCA_044351075.1 Isosphaeraceae bacterium
TATGAACCGATTCGCTTGGATTGATTTTTGTATTGGGTTTCCACATCAAACGACCCGATTCACGAGCACGACGAGAGGCATCCGCTGCGATTTCTGCAATATTCCCGCTAAACCGGTCAGATATCTCGCGCCGAAACTGATGAATCTCTTCGATTGGGTTCGGGGGTTCAGATTTCTGAATCATCGCCAAGCAACTCCTCTGGCGTACAAATGATAGGAATTGGAACTCCTGCGTCTGCAAGAACTTGATGAATGCGAGGCAATATCTTCGCATTTGCAATGTGCTTACAGTTCCAAGTCAGTAAATATTGTATGCGGTGATGGGCAACTGAAGCGATATGCAACGCATCAACCTGAGCTTTCGGCGGTAAAATTGCCCGCGACATAATTTCTTGAGCGATATGAGTAACCTCAGGCGCGTCAGGTAACAATGGAATTCCCTGCAGCACTTGCAGACGTTCCACAGCAAGACCCGGATCGCCGGCGGCAGCTTCGTCAAGCACGTATTGTGAGACAACTAGTTCGTACCTGGTTCTTTCCGTGTCCCACCATTTGCGAGTTAACAATTGATGTGCAGCAATGACAACATGCGCACTCTGACGTTGCCGCAGATAGCTCACAATAGATGTTTCAATATAGACTGTATACATATATTTATTCTATAGTTACAAATAATAAACTACAATCTTATAAACTCACAATATACTTTGAAGATATAAATTTTGCAGCTACCATTTCCTCAAGTCGATGCCACATAGCCTATGAAATACGACTGTCATTTTTTCGAAACATAAACCCTGTTTTCACAGGTTAACTCAGCGAACGAAGCCAAAGCGTGACCAAAGCAAAACCTGCCAGTATCAGACCAATAAGAGTCAATCCAACAATAGAATAGATTCTCAGATAACCGAGGCATCGACGACAATAAAATTCGCGTGCAGGTAGGCCTTGGTGGAACATCCACTGTTGCCGTCCTTCGCCATAGTTTCCACAGCGATTACAGTAGCCATGATTGAAAAAATCCAAGAAAATGCCCCCCTGATCATTTTGCAACAAATTGCCCTAATTAAATGATAAAAAATCAAAAATCGTGTTATTAAGCCAATTCAATGGCTGCATACACTTTTCCATGCTTACTCAACCATTCCAAATCTTCAGAATCGGCGTGACTCTTGACTTCACGCAAAAATTGAATGGTTTCTGATTCGTAACACGGTTCGCTTGGATCATCTTCAGGAACAACCATCTCAGCTTCCACGGCCACGACATATTTTTCGGACTGAATCAGCCGCTTTCGTTTCATTCGCTCACCAGATATACGCATCATTATCACCTGTCAAATATATAATCACTTCATCATATATTCAATTCAAAGCATATTCCAAATTCTTTCAAATAGAAAGTGCCGACATCCCGCATACGGTCCAAGCGAAGAAAAATTTATTGGTTAATCAAAGGATAATTTTATCCATTCCAAAAACCTCTGCCCGCAGATTTTCGCCAATCCGGTAAACCCTTTCGCTACGATCATTAAAATCCGTATAATGAAAAAATCGCTCAGCGCCAAATCGACTTTATTTCCGATTGATCGTGCCTCCTGCAGGCGATGATGGGATAACTGAATGGAGTTCGAAAGTCTGAAAGCGGATTGTTGAGTGATCATCGATTGGGCGCAGGAAGTGCAACGGTGTGTGGAGTAGCCCATGACACGGACAGGCTCAATGGTTCAATCGCAAGGCTGGGTACGTGAACTGCTCTTTGATCAGGGCTTCCTTGCTCTGATGAAGGGAGAGTCCGTAAAAGTCTATCTGACAATGGTTTCCGCCTGCGGCGGAGAGCCCGGAAAGAGCGTGACGATGTCGCTCCGGGCGATCCAGGAGGCGACGGCATTGTCATGCCCCACGGTGATTGAATGCCTGGAGCGTCTGGAAAAACTTGGCCTGGTGGTTTCCACCACGCGCAAGAGCGGCTCGCCAAACACCTATTACATTCCCGGCCCACCCCTGTCGACGTGATTTCTCATCGTTTGCTCTTGACCCTCATTTGCCATAGTTCGCCAGGTCATTGATCGACCAGGCGCGACCAGGAAAACCAGGACGGATTCCAGATGGATCCCTTTTTCTTCCGCGTTGAACACGACCTGCTGAAGTCAGAAGCATTTAAGCAACTTAACGGCTCAGCCATCAAAGTTTACCTAACCATCGGTCTTTACTCAGACTTCGGCACCGGATGGGCTTATCCCAGCATCCGCACCATTGCCAAGCAAAGTGGCCTGAGCCGACAAACCGTCCTCAACGCCATTGAGGAACTCGTCAATCTCGGCATGATCGCCACATCGAAATCGACGGGCCGATCCACAGCGTACCGAATTGTTCAGAACTCCCCCGTCCGACCGTCCTCAAAAGATAAGCGGTCCCGATCAAACCAGTCTAAAAACTTTAGTGTACAACCCCCAACTGTTCTGGAATCTTTAGACCTTGGGGGGTCAACTGGTCTGAATTTTGGGACACCTGAGGTTCAAACTGGTCCATTTTTTGAATCTGAGGAGGCCCAATTTTGGGCCGAGGCTGTTCCAGAAAGTGGGCCTAAACAAGAAAGAACAAACAAGAGTTATAAGAACGACAACCCCCCGGTCATTGACATTCCGGGTACAGCGTTCCAGGTTTCGCTGACTGGCGTGTTGTCGAGCAGCTTGCCTTTGCGTGAAGCATTGATCCAATGCAAAATCACTTCCAGCACAGCCGATCAGATCGTGAGGCAATATGACGAACAAACCATTATTCGTGTCATTCTGAACTCGATTCTGCTTCACAAATCAGGCAAACTGCAAAACGCAGCAGGTTACATAAGAATGGGTGTGGAAAAAAGTTATGACCTTCTGCCCCAGATGGCCAAAATGATTGAAACCCGCCGGCAAAAGCTGGAAACAGATCATCAGGCCATTCTTCAAAAACAGCGAAAAAAGCAGGAAGTCGAACAGCTTGAAATGGAAGAAGCAGCGATTAATTTAGTCATTGAAAATATGAATCGCGATGAACTTGATCGCATGATCCGCCGCGCTGTGAAGTCACTTCCTGAAACACTGGTGAAGCGTAATCCGTCGATCACCAATCCGCTCATCCGGGCCCGGGTCTATGAACTGATCAACCGGACCATGGAAGATAACTGATATTTTTTACGTTTTTATCAGCTCATCTTGCGGAAAACCAGCAGATCGCGCACCTGGCCCAACAGCTTACGTTCCTGTCGGGCCATGTTGATCTCATCGGGTCGATAAGTGCACTGCATCGGGCATGAAATACGCCTGATTGGCTTGAAACCGAATGATCTGATTAAATTCATGGCTTCAAAGGCATGATCAATATATTCTTCACCTGCCGGAACGTCTCGCCCGGTCTGGTTCGCGATTAGCAGGGCAAATACGCCACCAGAGCGTAAGATTGCGTAAATATTTTGATATACGCAGGTCATTGCTTCCACCCAACCCGCCGTATCATTCGCTGAAACACTGGCCGGGTCATATTGCTCGCGAAGCATCGAGAAATAAGGCGGGTCGAGAAACACCAGATCACAGCCCCGGGCCTCTTCGGGCAAAGGGGCTTCAGCAATATTCCACTGCCTGATTTCCTGCCGCGATGGCTTGATGTCATAGGCGAGACATCTTCGGCCAAGGCTTTTGCAGACATCAATCGTCGTGCCGCCGCCGGCCATCGGGTCGATGACCAGGTCTCCGGGTTGACTGTAATAATAAACCGTGTTCGCCACGATGCCGGCCGGAATCGAGCCGGGATAGTCCATGCCATAGCTGCGGTCGTGCTTGAATGACCAGACATCGTAGGGCGATGGCTGAAAGTCGGTCGCCAGATGATCGCGCCGGCGAAGATCCTTGAAAGCCGCATAAATCGTTTTTGTGCCTGAGTCAAGCGCGGCCACCAGCCCCGCTGCCCGATCATCGCCGCCCTTAGCCGCCAGCCAGATCGCCCGCGCCTGGCGATACAAATCCTTACCGCCAAGGCCAATCGCCGCTGAAATGGTAGAGTCGCTCCGCTTTGGAGCGGCTTTTACACCCTGCCTGACGATTGGTTGATATGCGTCGTTGCCGGTTGCCGGAATGTCGGAATTCAGACACTCGCGTGTCTCGTCAAAAATCTTCAGGCCCCGGGCACGCTCCAGATTTGCCAGGCTTTTCTGCTTCGCTTCAGCCTGCACAAGCCGCTCCATCAAGTCGGCTTCGCGCATCCGGTCCGAAAATCGCTTCGCCCGCTGCTGGTTTGAAGCCAGTATCCACCAACGACGTTCGTCATCGCTTGCCGGTTGCCGCACCACCGCCGCAATTTCCCGCCAGCCGAGCTCTTTTGCAGCCGCCAGCCGCCTTGATCCGGCGATCACCTGATAACCACTGCTGAGTGGCTCGACCAGAATCGGCGTAAGCAGTCCGTTGCGAGCCATGCTCTCCGCCAGCTCGCTGGAATCGGTTGAAGATTCATAAAGTTCGCTTAGTTCAGGACATAATCGAAGCATCACCACCGGCAGGCGTTCCACCCTGCTATCTTGTGCGGTCTCGGCGCTGCTTTTTTTCAGTTGTCCTGCTGAACGAGTCGGCATCCTGCCTGGCCTCCATCCGGAAAAAGAGATTTTCGGGAATGTAAAGGTGATCCTAGCCAAATTGGCTGTTTTGTCCAGACAAGTAAGCCGTAATTACCGATAAAAATGGAAAGCAAGCCAACATTTGCTCATGAAAAATGACTCAAAATACGTTATATTCTGGATATTCAAGGTGGAAGATAACCAGAGAAGACGATGAAGTATCAATAAACGCTGATGTCACTTACGAAAATGAATCAATAAATTCAATAATCCGCCGAATGAAATGCAATCAGTATTGATGCCTTCCCAGGAAAAAATGGATTGATGAGCCTCATCGCCCTCAAACAGATTACCCATACCTTTGGTGGCCCGAAACTGCTGGATGCCGCAGACCTGAGCATCGCTCGCGGTGAACGCGTCTGCCTGCTGGGCCGCAATGGCGAAGGCAAATCAACTCTGATGAAAATCATCAGCGGCGAGCTCAAGCCCGACGAAGGTGAGATTGTGCGGCAGCAGGGCCTTCGCATCGCACAATTGCCGCAGGAAGTGCCGCCTGGCACCGACGGCACCATCGCCGAAGTGGTGGCCGCCGGCCTGGCTGTCATTGAGCCAAGTATTACACCCGACGATTATCGTATCACAACCATTCTTTCCCGCATGGATTTGGACGGCGATCTTTCATTCGCCAGCCTCTCATCCGGTATGAAGCGTCGGGTTCTGCTGGCTCAGTCAGTTGTCAGTGATCCTGACCTGCTTCTCCTCGATGAACCAACAAACCATCTCGACATTGAGTCCATCGCCAAGCTCGAGGAATTTCTGGCCAAATACAGTGGTGCCCTGCTCTTTATTACACACGACCGTGCATTTCTGGAACGGGTGGCATCGCGGATTGTTGAGCTGGACAGGGGCCGCGTATTCAATTGGGATTGCAATTACCGCACTTTTCTCGACCGCCGCGAGCAGCAATGGGCAGCCGAGGCCCGGCAGGAAGCCCTGTTTGACAAAAAACTGGCGCAGGAAGAAGCCTGGATTCGGCAGGGAATCAAGGCTCGGCGCACCCGTAACGAAGGCCGCGTGCGAGCATTAAAAGCCCTTCGCGAACAACACGCCAAGCGCCGCAGCCGCCAGGGCACGGCCCGCATTGAAGTGCAGGAAGCCGAAAAATCTGGCCTGATGGTGATCGAAGCCAAGTCGGCTTCCTTTGGCTATGACCCGGCAAGACCAGTGATTCGTAACGTAAATACGCTGATCTGCCGCGGCGATAAACTGGCTCTGATCGGCCCCAAT
>JBILGL010000284.1:0-5840 GCA_044351075.1 Isosphaeraceae bacterium
CGCGCGACTTGCCGATCCCCGGCCGCGAATTTCGTGGCATTGAATTCGCCATGGATTTTCTGCCCCAGCAGAACCGCCGCATCGCGGGCGACGAGGTGCAATCAAACGACCTCAACTGGGCTGAAGGCAAGCACATCATCATCATTGGCGGTGGCGACACCGGGGCCGACTGTCTGGGAACTGTGCATCGGCATCGATGCAGCAGCGTACACCAGTTTGAAATCGTGCCACGGCCGCCCGAAGCCCGTGCCGACTGGAACCCATGGCCGCAATACGCCAATATTTTCCGCACCAGCCAGGCTCACGAAGAAGGCGGCGAGCGAGTCTTCTCCATCGCGACCAAGCGGTTCATCGGCGACGACAATGGTCATGTCAAAGCCCTTGAAACCTGTCAGGTTGAAATGAAGATGGTCGATGGCCGCCCGACTTTTGCCGACGTGCCGGGCAGCGAAAAGATCTATCCAGCCGATCTTGTGTTGCTGGCCATGGGCTTCGTTGGCCCTGAGCGGAACAAGCTGGTTGAGCAATTTGGCGTTGAGATTGACCGCGCCGGCAATGTGAAAGCCGACCCGCACACCAAAGCGACGAGTGTGGCCAAGGTTTTCACCGCCGGCGACATGACTCGCGGGCAGAGCCTGATCGTCTGGGCCATCGCCGAAGGCCGCCAGGCCGCCGCCGGTATTGACCAATACCTGATGAGCCGCACGGATCTCCCACGCATCCTCGACCACGGCAATCACATCCGCCCATTCGCCTGATCAAGTAAAATGCAAGAAGGGCGGGCTTCCATCCCGCCTTTTTTCAATTAATTATCGCATCTGATTTTTGCCGTAGGGCACAGTTTACCGTGCCATTTCTGATGGTATTTTCTGCCTTTACGAGCCGGAAACGTCAGTGGCGACCAATGTTTCATATTATGAATTTCATGTCCGTATCATGAAACACAAATCGAATTCTTTTCGAAATGCAACTTCCGGTGATCGTTCGTTAGAAATGCGATCAAAGAGAGTTTTAGGATTGATCGGTTTGACGATTCAATGAGAATCGTCATCCCATGAAGGCGTACGTGTGATTTTCGAGTCTGATTGCATTTCCAGGGTCAGAGGTTTTCTGCCCGGGCGATCAAGTGTAATTTTGGCTGAATAATTTGAACCATCCGGCTGCGATTTCATTTCAAACTTCCAGCCACTTTCAGCAGGAGGCTTAAGGCCGAGCTGCTCCAGTGTCGTCGCGTATTTCTTTTCCCGGCCGATATAGCCTTTCTGGGCATCATACACTTCCAGCAGCCACCAGCGGGCGGCCTGATCTTCAGCGACGACCGGTTTTTTGGCTTCATCGGCGGTTTTGACGAATCGCACATGGCCCCAGAGTTCAGGCCGGTGCATGTCAATGCGGCCCTGCGGGCTCCAGACCCAGTTTTCTTCAGGAAATCCGGGTATCTTCTTGTATTTTCCATCTTTCTCAATTGTATGACGCCACTCAACTCGCGAAAAATTCACGCGCCAGGTGTCGCCGGGGGCGGGTGGCGAGCGTCTTGCGGCGAATTCGGCCAGCACTTTCCAGGGGATGGCCCATTCTACTGTCCAGGCGGTGTCCTGATCGGTCGGGTCGTTCAGCGTTCCTTCCACGGCCACGGCGGTTTTCAGGCCCGGCACTTCCCACTCGTTGAGTGCAGGCCCGCCATCGCGATAGGCTTTTACCAGACGCAGGTCCCATTCAGTATTCAGGGCATTGATTTCAAGCTCAAGATATTGGTGATTATCGCCATCAGGGTCGATGAAAATCTCGAAATCATTGTCCTGAAAAATCACTGAATCGTGCTTGGTGAGTGTGCCCCAGACGTGCGGTTCTTCCAGCCGGGCACCAACATAGAAATAGTCGGCGTCCCAGCTCATTTTGGCTCTGGTCCGATAGCGAGGGGCAGGGCGTGCCTCGCCCTGAATGTCGCCAAAGTCTTCCGTCCAGGCGGCCTCAAGCCAGGCTGGGTCGTCGAGCTTGCCATCGATTTTGATGGCTTTATCTGTAAATATGGCCGAATAACCACGCGGTTGAACGACTTTGCAGGAAGCATTCGGGGCAACGCGAGCCTGCTTTTCCTGTGCATGAATGATCAGACCACCAAGCAGAATTGAGAGTGCCGCGATACCGATTCGATTCTTCCGGACGTAAGAGAAATGGTTGGCCATGGCCGCCTCTGAAGAGTGTTTGGTTGCATTACGGTCGTCAATTTCGACAGATTCCACCAAAATAACCGATTGCCGGGTGTCGTCAAAGGGGCTGCCGATCAGGTAGGATATTGCCAGTGCGGAAGATCGGACAAAACACTCTCCAATTGCGTTCGGAATCCGGGAGACCCAAGCGGTGACGCCACGCGAAGTTCTGGCACTGATACGTCAGCGGGAAGTCTCGACCGTTGATCTGCGATACCTCGACTTTCCGGGCGTCTGGCAGCATTTCGCCATTCCGGCCGATGCCCTGACGGAAGAAGCTTTTGAAGAGGGCTTCAGCTTCGACGGCTCGGCCGTGGCCGGCTGGCGGGCGATTAATGAAGAAGAGTTGCTGGTGGTGCCCCAGCCTGAGACGGCCTTGATCGACCCCTTCATGCCGCGGCCCACGCTGGCGATGGTCTGCAATATTCAGGACCCGATCACCCGGCAGGATTATGATCGCGACCCGCGTAATATCGCCCGCAAGGCGGTTGGCTATCTGGCGGGCACAGGCATTGCCAATCGGGCCGAGATTTCAACCGAGCTGGAATTTTTTGTTTTTGACGACATTCGCTTTGGCCAGAACGTGCATGAAGGCTTTTATCATATTGATTCGGTCGAGGGCGACTGGAATAACGGCCGGAAGGAATCGCCGAACCTTGGCTATAAGCCACGCACCGGCTTCGGCAATTTCCCCTGTCCGCCGACCGACACGCTGGCCGACCTGCGTACGGAAATCACGGCAGTTCTGGCTGAATGTGGTATTCCGGTCACGAATCATCACCATGAACTTGCCACCGGCGGCCAGTGTGAAATTGATCTGGCACCCAGCGACCTGCTGCGGCATGCCGACCAACTGATGCTGGCCAAATACATTATCCGCAACGCGGCGCGGCGGGCCGGCAAGACGGCAACCTTTATGCCGAAACCACTTTACGACGATAATGGATCGGGCCTGCATACCTATTTTTCGCTATATCGCGATGATGTGCCGCTCTTTCCGGGCTCGGGCTATGGCGGGATGTCGGAACTGGCGATGTATGCCATGGGTGGGATTATTGCCCACGCGCCGGCTCTTTGTGCCTTCGGTAACCCGACGACAAACAGCTATAAGCGGCTGGTGCCCGGTTTTGATGCCCCGACTAAGCTTTCTTACAGCCGTCGAAATCGTTCTGCAATCATTCGAATGCCGCTGCATAACCCAAACCCACAGAGCCGTCGGCTGGAGTATCGCTCGCCGGACGGTGCAGCGAACCCTTATCTGCTTTTTTCGGCGATGGTCATGGCGGCGATTGATGGCATTCAGCGCAAGCTTTCACCCGGCGACCCACTTGATAAAGATATTTATGACCTGAAGCCGGAAGAGCTGGAAAATGTGCCGACAACGCCGAGATCGCTGGACGCCGCGATTGAAGCCCTGAGCCGCGACCACGATTTTCTGCTGAGTGGCGATGTTTTTACGCCTGATGTGATTGACACCTGGATCTGGTACAAGCGTCAGCATGAGGTGGAAGCGGTGCGTGTGCGGCCGCATCCATGGGAATTTGCCCTTTATTTTGACTGTTAACCCAATGGCAGGAAAAACGGGCATGAAGCCGCAATACCAATGGTCTGTTTTTTCGCTCATTTGCCTGTTTTTCGCTGGATGCGGCGAAGTGGGCGACGCTGTGCAAGCCGAAAGGCTGGAGCGTGATCAGGCACTTTGGGCGAAAGCCGGGCCAGCGGATTATAATCTGGAATGGCAGTCGATCAGCAGCCGGAACCAGTCGATTTATCGGGTTTATGTGCGGGGTGGCAAGGTTGAGGCCGTCCGGCTGGTGCGGCCTGATGGCAAACAAATTGCATTAAAGCCGGCAGATGTGGATTTTTATTCAGTACCAGGGCTTTTTCGCACGATTCGTGAAGAGCTGATGCAATCAAAACAGCCGCGACCATTTGGTCAGCCAGAGGGAACGACAGTTGTACTGACCATGCGCAGCGACCCTGAGCTTGGATATCCGACACTCTATCGCCGCGATATTTTCGGCGTGGATGAGCGTATGGGTATTGACGTAACTTCATTTAATTCAACCAGCGAGCCAATTCCACCACCCGACCCGGCACGATGAAATGAAATGACATCGCCACGATTGTATTTCAAATACAATTCATAAAAATGGAATGAAAGATTGTCAGTCATGGATAAGAAAAAGAAAAAAAACGAGACCGAAATACAATTACCGACCAGCACGGACACGCAGGCTCGGGCGTGGTCAGAATCGGCAGCGAATTATGATGATGAATTTCTGGACCCGTTTCGGGATCATGTGGATAACCCACTGCTGACCATGATCTTGCAGATCGATCCAGAAAAAGCCAAGGCAATGAGTGTGGCTGATCTGGGCTGTGGCACCGGGCCGCTTCTGCCGCATCTGATAGACCGGTTTCGTGAGGTTTATGCGCTTGATTTTGCCGAAGAGATGCTTTCCGCCTGCCGCAAGCGGCTGGGGGTAAAAAAGGCAGCGAAAATTACATTTCTGAATCGGGCGATGCACGAGCTTGAGGATTTGAAAGAGAGCCTAGATCTGGCATTTTCCGTCAATTCGCTTGTTATGCCTGACTTGCGTGTTGTGGATATGACGCTTGGTAACATATTGCAATCGCTCAGGCCTGGTGGGCGTTTTATGGGTGTCGTGCCATCAGTTGACGGGATTCATCATCATACGCTCATGCTCTGGGATGCCTATCTTGATGCCGGCTATAGTATGCAAGAGGCCGAGCGGCTGGTGGCCACACACATGGAGCATCATTTATATGATTTTTCACTTGGCCGATTTCAATTCGGCGAACTTGACCAGAAATTCTGGCAGCCCGACGAACTGAAATATCATTTGAAAAAGGTCGGTTTTGATGAAATTCAACTGGTGAAGCTGGAATACCCGTGGGACGATTCGCTGGCCGGTTATAAACACCTGAAAGAGCATCCGCGCACGTGGGACTGGACATTTTCCGCACGTCGGCCTTAATGCAATTTCAAAAATTGATTGATCAGGCGAGGATGCCACTGACGACCTTACCGAAGATATCCGTCAGGCGGAAATCGCGGCCCTGAAAGCGATAAGTCAGTCGCTCATGATCAATGCCCATCAGGTGGAGCATGGTGGCATGCAGGTCATGCACATGCACTCCGTCCTTGACGACGTTATAACCAAATTCGTCGGTCTGGCCCCACGTCGAGCCGCCTTTCACGCCGCCTCCGGCCATCCAGGCTGAGAAGCATCTTGGGTGATGATCGCGGCCGTAATTGCCGGGCGAAATCTTGCCCTGACAGTAGTTTGTCCGGCCGAATTCGCCACCCCAAACGACAAGTGTATCTTCAAGCAGGCCGCGCTGTTCAAGGTCGAGCACCAGAGCGGCCGAAGCCTGATCGGTTTTTTTGCACTGGGCGGTGATGCCGCCGGGCAGGCCACCGTGTTGATCCCAGCCCTGATGGAAAAGCTGAATAAAGCGCACGCCACGCTCAGCCAGCCTGCGGGCCATCAGGCAATTAGCGGCGAAGGTGCCGGGCTTGCGTGAGTCTTCGCCATACATGTCATAAATGTATTCTGGCTCTTTGGTCAGGTCGGTTGCTTCCGGCACGCTTGACTGCATGCG
>JBILGL010000285.1:0-5824 GCA_044351075.1 Isosphaeraceae bacterium
ACGGCTGCAATGCTCTCGTGGATTGATTTACTCATTGATCCCTCCGCAAGGAAGTTCCGTGATTTTCTCAAGGCATCGGTTTTTCTTGGTTTTGCTCTTCTTTGCAAAATTCAGGCTTGGCTGCTCGGTCCCTGGTTGCTGGGTCTGTTGGTCTGGATTCGGCCACCCGGAAAAAAAATGTCAGGAAGTGTCGCTGCAGGGGGAGCTTCCATTTTAGTCTGGTTCGCCGGCTGGCCTTGGCTTTGGTATGAATCTGCCGATCGCCTTCGCGAATATTTCTTTCGATCCGTCGATCGCATTTCTCTCAAAGTTCTCTACTTTGGGCAAATATACGATGACCGTGCACTGCCCTGGCATTACACGACCTTTCAGGTGGCCACGGCGATTCCTCTCGGCATTTGGTTTCTGATCATCCTCGGTGGTTATCATCAAAAGCATCTTTCGCCAGTAGATCGATCCAAACTGGTTTCCCTCGCGGCCCTGGTTCTCTTTATTGTTGTTGTATTCTCCATGAAAGTAACACGTTACGATAGCGATCGCCTGGTTCTGATGGTCTATCCTCCGCTGGCAGTCTTTGCCGGGGTAGGGGCGAGCCGTCTGGTTATCAGTTCAGGGGCGAGACTGACACCTAAAGCCGGAACATTTTTGCTAGTTCTGATTTTCACAGCTTCAGCGAATAACCTGCTAAAGCCTTATCCATTAAGCTACTTTAATTTATTAGTCGGCGGAACTCAGGGTGCGGCTTCGCTTGGGATAGAACCGACTTTCTGGGCCGATACCGTTGATCAATCGCTCTTGGAAGAATTGGTAAAGCGATTCAAAGATGGAGATTCAGTCGCCCTTGTTCCGACACTGCACGGTAGCCAGGCGATCATGACTACGCCCTACATCATGATTGCAAAAGGGCAGAAAATAAGCGATCAATCATCCTGGCAGGAGGCCGATTATCTTTTGGTTTATCGTCGTGAGGCATATTGGCCAAAAGGGCTGTCGCAGTGGCTTGAAACGAATCAGCCACTTGCCCAGAGCCAGCGAGACGGTGTTTGGCTGGGGGGGCTCTGGCATGGCCCCGGACGAAAAAGATCAGGCGAAAACCCTTAAAAAAACGGTCAAAATACGCTTTCTCAATAAAATGCCCTAGCAGATGAGCTTACAGTTTCTATAATTTTTTCAGAAGGAACCGAAACTTTGAGCGAAATGACAGGCAATTCACAAACCATTGACGAACGCTTCAGCCATCTCGATGAGCTTGGCCGGGCACGCATGGTAAACGTGAGTGAAAAACCTGTTACCCTGCGTGTTGCTCGAGCCTCCGGGCTTATTCGCATGCAGCCTGAGACGCTTCAAGCGATACTGACTGGTGTGACCCCCAAAGGGGAAGTTCTTTCGGTGGCGAGAGTTGCTGGGATCCAAGCTGCGAAACGTACGGATCAACTGATTCCTCTCTGCCACAGCCTTGGGCTTGATAGTGTTGAAGTCCATTTTGAAGCCCAGCCTCCTGACGCACTCGTCGTGAAGGCTGAAGCCCGCTGTGAGGGTAAAACTGGCGTTGAGATGGAAGCATTGGTCGCTGTAAGTGTTGCTTTGCTGACAGTTTATGATATGTGCAAGGCTTTTGATCGTTGCATGGTCATGGAATCAGTGAAGTTGGATTTTAAATCAGGTGGTCGATCGGGAGAATTTCATCGGTCCTGAGCGATTCAGGATGATGAGTAACATCGATTCAGACCATCGGTTCGGAGAAGAACTTCCGATGTCGATAGCAACCGAAGAGCTGACTGGATCCTCGCAGACGCAACGCCGTCTTGCGGCCCTTTATCATCCAGTCGCCGATGATCTTGCGGCATCCGAGGTGATTTATCGCGAAGAGCTTTCAAGCAGAATCGGTTTCGTACAGAAACTGGTTGATCATGCGGCACGTTTTCAGGGTAAGCGGTTACGACCGACACTCCTGCTGCTTTCGGCCAAAGCTTGTGGTGGTGTGCGTCCCATTCACCGTCAACTGGCTGCTGTGGTCGAGATGATCCACACAGCGAGTCTCGTTCATGATGATATTCTGGACGAAGCTTCAATCCGTCGGCATGCGGCCACGATTAATATGGAATGGGGTAATGAGGCTGCCGTTCTGCTTGGTGATTATCTCTTCACCCATGCTTTTCATCTGGCTGCCTCTACTGGTTCAACATTGGCCTGCCAGTGGATATCTCGTGCGACAAATCGGGTTTGGGAAGGCGAGATGACTCAGAATCATCATCGCGGTGATCTGGATCTTACCGAAGATTCCTATTTTGATATTATTCGTGGCAAGACGGCTGAATTAACAGCCGTATCGTCTGGTTTAGGTGCACAGTTTGCAGAAGTTTCGCCCGAGTTAGTGGCTGATATGGAGTCGTATGGCCGAAATTTGGGCATCGCTTTCCAGATTGTTGATGATTTGTTGGACATTCTGGGTGATGAGCGTACCACAGGCAAAAGCCTGGGTACGGATATGGACAAAATTAAGCTGACACTTCCACTGATTCGTTATCTTGCCAATGCTGACGAATCTTCGGCCCGGTTGGTAAAAGAATTGATCGTCTCAGACGCAAATATTTCAGCCAGAAGAGTTAAGCTTCGTGAGATCTTGCTTGCCAGCCCTGTTATTGATGAATGCTGGAAAATAGCAATTGGCTACTCAGCTAAAGCTGCTGACAATCTGCAAAGTCTTCCAGATTCTACATCGAAGGTTATTTTGGCCAGTATGGCTGAGGGCGCAGTTCGCCGAGCATTTTGATACAAATGTTAAATATTGTTTACCTTAAGTCCAATTGTTTTTCACAAATAACTATTGGGTAATTAGTTATTTTATTTACCCGAATCCTCTTATTAATATTGGTTAATTTTTTTTGAGAAATATGACTTGATTTGAAAGTCATAGAATCGGTTTAATTGTTAATAAAGGTTCATCTGTCTGGATGGATCATTCTCAGGCAATTCTCCGCACCGATTTCAGGTATGTGTTGGACTGAGGTTATTGCCGTTGATAATTCCGTGCACGAATGGGGCTGAGCCCCTTTAAGTGCCGGTCTCACTTACCTCTCAGGATCATTGAAGTCTATCATGAGAAAATTTGCAGTATCATTCCTCTTTGCATCTTGCATCGCCATTCTCGTTTCTGGCTGTGGCGGATCTGAGCCGGCTCCGGCACCTGCTGCTGGGTCTGCTCCTGCAGAGAAGGCCGAAGCCAAGCCAGCACCTTCAGCCGGTAAGGCTGCTGGAAAGAAATCACCAGGTGTTGAGCCTGAGTCCAATACTCCTGCTCGTCGCAGGGATAAAGAGTGAGTAAACCGGATTACTTACTTCTCAATTCTTCTATTCATTCTGCCTGTATTCTCAGCGCGGTTTGATTAGTATCCTGGAATCCAACTCACATTATCCAAGGAGATCTCGATGGTAAGAAAAATTGAAGGTACTCGACGTGGTTTCACGTTGATCGAGTTGTTGGTGGTGATTGCGATCATCGCCGTACTCATTTCTCTGCTTCTTCCAGCAGTTCAGTCGGCCCGCGAAGCGGCTCGCCGTGCTCAGTGCGTTAATAACCTCAAGCAATTGGGTTTGGCTGCACATAACTATGAAAGCTCAAATGGCTCTTTCCCAATGGGCGACCATGCTGGACGAAATCCTGGTAACTTGGGTCTTGTTCGACAGAACTTTGGCCAATGGGTCGCGCTTGCCCAATTCATTGAGCAGGGCAACGTGTTTAACATGGTTAACACGCAAATTATGATGTATTTTGCTCATAATGCCACGGCATCGGGCATTGGCTTGTCAACCCTATGGTGCCCATCTGACGGCATCATCTCATCAACTCGATATCCTGGTCAACAAGGTGATGGCTGGGACAGTTCACCAATTCCGATGCGATACAGCTCATACGCTGGAAATGGAGGCCCGCACCCGGTTGACACGTTCCGTGATGGGGCCAACGCCACAACGTATAATAAAGGAATGTTTTTCCACATCGGCAATCCTACAGGCACTTCGATGCCTCCTGTACGTATAGCTCAAATTTCGGACGGTACTTCCAACACGATGATGTTCATCGAATCTACCTATACCAAAGCCGCTGATGCCGACAAAGCAGCTGGTGGTGATGGTTTCGGTCCTAAATGGTGGACTTCAGCATCATATGGTGACGGAGTTATCGGAACTGCATTCACCCCAAATTTCTTCAAGACGCTCAACGCTGGTAATACGATCTATGCACGCGGTGCAAGTAGCATGGATATGACAGCTAACAGCTTTCATCCAGGTGGCATTAATGCCTGCTTTGCAGATGGTTCTGTTAAGTTCATCAAGGACACAGTTCAGAGTTGGGCTCCTCCTCCTGCCTCACTGGTGCGTAACGGTAATGCTGCATATACCATTAATGCTGCTTATGGTGTCTGGCAGGCTCTTTCCACCATTTCCGGTGGCGAAGTGATCTCTGCTGACTCCTATTGATCAAATCCAGCGAGATTCGAGTTATTCTCAATCAGCGTAAGCCGGGCGAGTTCGCTCGGCTTTTTTATTGTTTTTTTTGGTATGATATGAATGATTCAGAAGATGACAGATAGTAAATCTTTGAATTGAATGACAATGAAATCGAGACAACTGTCAAAACGCCGGGTTCTACCAGTTTTCGTTTTGCTTCTGCCTGCCATGATTTCTGCGGTCATCTACAATTCTGATCGAAATAAAATCGCACAGGCAGTTCTTGAGCTGAATCGATTAAAGCAATTAAATATTCAGCAACAGTCAAACCAGGCCCGATTGCTTGCAGATCAATTGCTTGAAACTCGGCCACGAGTCTTTTTATTCAAATCGGAATTTAATAATCTCATTGATCAGATAAAACTCGAAAAAATAAATGCATTGTTAAAATTGAATATGATTGATCAGGTCACAAGAATACTTGATGAATTAAAAACCGGGAATACTTTGGAGCAAGCGACTGAAATTAAAAAAACGATTGATGATCAGGCGCAGTTGAATTCAGCAAGTGCGCTGGTTGAGACTGGCAAGTGGTTTGAGGCCGAGAAAATCTTCCTTAATCATCTGAATCATACAAAATTTGCTCTGCCCCATCGACTGAAATTTCATGAAATATTAATGAAACAGGGACGGAATCAGGAGGCCAGGCAAATCTATGCCGATGGCATTTTTGCACTTGATCAGCCCGAGGATGGACTGCTGGAACTCGCCATCAAAGATAACGATGAAATTCTGCCAGAAAAATGGGCCAGAGAAATTGAATTATTCGCTGGTGTGGTGCCGGATGATCCAAGAATTCAGCTGGCTTTGGCCAATCTTGAGCACTGGCGTGGTCATTATTCAATCGCTCAAAAGATTCTTGAAAATTGTCTCAATAAATTGCCTGATGATCAGCCGACCATGGCGGCAGTATTAAAAAATAAAATAGCCGTGGGCGATGCTTCCGGGGCATGGATTTATGCCACTAAAGTCGAATTCAGCCAGGCTGATGCCTTCTGGGTTGCTGCATGGTTTTGCAATCAATTGAAATTACCAATTGAAGAGGAAAAACAACTTCTTGAATTATTAAAATTAAAGCCATGGGAGAGACGGGCATTGTCTCGTTTGGCCGAGCTGGGCTTAATTTCCAAAAATAATGAAATGGCAAAAAAATATCAGGATTTAAAAAAAGAAGCTGAAAATAGAGTTGTTGAATATTATCGACTTTGCCGTAAGGCATCGCCGGTTGATCGTAATAAAGCCTTCGAATTACAATCAGCTGCTGCTCAACTTGGTCTTGTCTTTGATTCAAGGGCCTGGGGCCGGCTCGCAG
>JBILGL010000286.1:0-5816 GCA_044351075.1 Isosphaeraceae bacterium
ACTCGCTGGCCCGTCGCGTGAAAGATAATTCAACCATCCTGAGAGCCATTGGCGTTGTCGAGAAGATCAATCGCAAGCCAGGCCGGGAAGTGGCTGAAATGAGCGAGTTTTCGCCCGACGATTATGTGAAGAAAGCTCCGCCACCAACTCCGCCGAAAAAGACACAGTCAGTTGATTCAGATCAAGGAGACTCCTATAATCAGGATCAGCCAGAAATTGTCAATGCCTGTGGCGCGTTTAGTCCGCCGGCAGATCTCGATAAAAATGATGATGCCGAGCGATATGATCGGCTGAGTCCTGACTTTGCAAGAGACCAGTTACAGGAATATTTCAGGAGTGGTCGTCAGTCGGGGGTGAAGCCTTCGTATAGTGATAAGCTGCGGATGATGCGGCACTACTTTGGCATGGCTTCACGGAAGTCAGCGCGGGTTTGCCGGCCGGTTGACTCAGAGATTAATAACGACTTGAAAAGGTCGCAGTCGTGGGAAGTGCCGTATCAGCAGATTAAGCCAACGGATTGTGGCCCCCGAGCGAAGGAGATGACGCAGCAGCTCTTTCATTTCATGGATGTTGAGCTGTTTCCATTCGTTGAAGAGGAGCGGCGGGATACTCAGCTCAAGCGTGCGGAACTCAAAAAACAGCATGACGACTCGAGCGATCTTCGCTACCGGCTGAACAGGGAACATCAGAAAAAGAAGCTGAAAAAGCCGGATTCCGGGCCAAATCCGCTGAAGTAGATTGCATTAAAACTTAATGCAATTGCATTTCATCAAATAAAAAATTCCCCCTGAGGAAGCCATCGAAGAGAAAGATGGCTTTGCTCTGGGGGATGGTCTGTTAATTTGTACCTGATTATCATTCAATGCTGTTATCGATACAAATTCAGGTGATTTCATTTTCTCAGGAAATGAATACTCTTAAATTTCCAGAAGGCTGTAAATTTCGGGTGTTCGGGTCTCGATTAAATGAAACAGGCCATTTTTGCCATATTTCTCAAAATGAGGTGCTGCGCGGTGGGCATCGAGCGCTGCCTGATCATCGTATTGTTCATACAGGAAGAACTGGCGCGGGTTGGTTGTCGAGCGATGCACGTAATACATCCGGCAGCCTGTTTCCTTGCGGGTTTCAGCCGCCAGAGGCTTGAAAAGTTCAATTGCTTCGGCCTCAGTTCCTTCACGCATCATATAAGTTACGGCAACACAGATCATGGATCGTTCCTTTATTGTAAGACCTTGAGAGAATCAGCGGCTGGCCCGCAGGTAGGTGATCAGGTCGGCCAGTTCCTGTGTCGAAAGCTGTTTATCAAGGCCGGCGGGCATCACAGAAACGGTTGAGGGGGAAATGTCGTCGATTTCGCTGCGTGGAATCACGCGGGTTTCGGTGGCATTCACGACAACCGTAATCGTCTCGGGCGTTTCATTCTGTACAATGCCCGCAACCACGCGGCCGTCGCTCAGGGCCACCGTTACCGGCTCATAGCTTCTGACAAAGCTCAGGCTCGGATAGACGATCGATTCCAGCAGGTCCTTTTCCGTACGGATCTGACCAATCCGCGAAAGATCCGGCCCAACCTTGCCGCCAACATATCCAACGGAGTGGCAGGTGCGGCAGGCGGCTTTGGCACCATTGAAGACGGCCTGACCGCGCCGAACGTCGCCACTTGGGAAAGCGGTCAGGAGCGATTCCACCTGCTTGCGCTGGGCGACGAGGTCAGCATTACGCTTGTCGAGAATCCGGCCCATCTGATCTTTTACTTGGTCAGAGAGTTTGGTCACGACATTTTTCAGCGTCTCTTCCCGCAGGGCCGAGAGCGAGGCCGATTTTTCAAGCGCCGCGAGCAGCGTTTCAGCCGTGGGTGGATCTGTCAGATTCTCAAAGAGGGCGATGAGTTTTTGGGACTCCATCGGGCCGGTGCTGCTGATCATGCCGGCAATGGTGCGTTTCTGGGCCGGCGAAAGTTTGACGCGTGTAAGCAGATCAACGGCCGAGAGACGTGTCATGCTTGGCAGGGCCGGGTTGATCTGACTGGTGACGCGTGTAAAGAGAGCATCATCGAGCGGGCCGACGCCGGGCGGCATGGCGGTAAGCGTGGCCCACTGCGTTTCGGCTTTAAGCAATTGATCCTGGGAGCGGGCGACGAGTGCTTCAAATCGGGCATCGGTGGCCGGCTTGCCGGCGGTGGCCAGCGACTTATAAACCTCAAGCACAACGGGCAGATCGTCGGCCGGGGCCGATTTGACGACCTTGAGCAGGGCCGTTTCCCATGCCGGCGGGCATGGCTTCAGGCCCGAACCGGCCATGGCTTTGGCGGCGATCGACCGAGCGGCGGGCGAGCCGTTTTCAAGCGATTCAGCCAGCAGACTCTGCACTTCGGCGCTGCGGGAAGCGAAGCGGGCGAGCCGGTCAGTGAGTGCCGTGACCTGATCTTTGTCGTCTGGCGGCTGTGCGAGTTTGGCTTTCAGGCTGGCGACAAGCTGCGGGGCCCATTCTGGATGACGCGAAATGACCCACGAGGCGAGCGTGCGGGTGGCTTCGTCGGCCGAATCCATCGAGCGGATCAGCTCTGGCACGGGCAGATCCATCACCCCCATCTGATCAAGGGCCACAATGGCCACCATGCGGGCCAGCGGGTTCTGCTCACTTTTCAGGGCTTCAAAGAGCCCGGCGGCCGATTCGATTTCAATCAGGGCATAGGTCAGAGAGTGCCGCAGAACGCGGTCGTTGCCGGTAGATGCGGCGGCGGCCACGATCGGCCTGACCGCTTCCGGCTTGCCAATCCGCCCAAGGGCTTCGGCCACGGCCCGCTTGACGGCGGCCGGCTCCTGATTGCTGCCGAGCATGGCCACCAGCTTTTCAAGGGCCTTGGCGTCGCGTTGCAGGCCAGCACTATGGCTGGCCGCTTGGCGGACGGTGAAGTCAGCGTCGGCCAGTGCATTTCGCACCAGGGCCAGGGCTTCTGCCGAGCCGATCCGACAGGCCGTCCAGACAGCATACAGGCGATGATTAGCCGAGGTAGATGGGCTTTGGAGCACGGCCTTGAGGGCAGGCGTGGCCGGATTGCCGAGGCGGGCGAGGGCATCGATGGCATGGTCGCGAACGGCGAAGCGTGGGTCGTCAAGCCGCTGGACCAGTGTGGCGGGGATGGCGGATTGCCAGTCGAGCTTCAGGCCGCGGGGGTCGGCGATGGGGGTGGTGCCCAGCTTTCTTACGCGGTAAACAGAGCCGAGGACGTCGGCCTTGATGATTTGGGAAGTCGGGCAGCAGAGCTTATACCAGCCGCCGGTATCGACAATAATCAGACTGCCATCGGCGTCGGTAAAGACGTCTGTTGGGTGAAAGTCGATATCGTCGCAGACGACAAAGTCGCTATCTTTACTTGAGAGCCCGGCGGCGGTTGTGCCGGTCAGCTCGTGGCGGGTGATCGTTCGCAGGTTGAAGCTGGAGCTGAAGACATTATTACGGTAGTCGGGGCCGAACTGGGCGGATTCATAGTCCGTCAGGCCGCAGGCAGCGGCAGGGCCGAGATGCGAGAGCACAGGCATGTAGTCAGGACCAGTCCAGCGATGCTGGGGCTCAAGCGTCTTACCGTTGGATTTGCCGTAAATTCCGCCATAAACGGCATGGATCAGGCCATCTCGTTGGCCAACAGAAGGCTGAATCAGGAAGGTGGTGGAGAAGATGCGTTCGCCGCCGGGGGTGAAGACCATATCAACGGGGTTATCCATGCCGCCGGTCATGACCGGTTCAAGTTCCTGACCGTTGTCGGTCGATCGGAAGAAGTGGGCGGCCGACGATTTCCATGGCCGGCCGTGAATCGTGTAGTTCTGCTCCGCAAAGGCACCTTTAGCCCAGTAGATGCGGCCATCACGGCCAAGGTAGGGGCCGTGCAGGTCGTTAGCGCAGCCGGTCAGTGTTTTGCCCTGAAACCATTCGCTTCGCTGGTCGGCAATGCCGTCGCCATCGGTGTCGGTCAGCTTCCATATCGAAGGCGGGGCAGAGACATAAAGCGAGCCGCGATACCAGAGCGTGCCTTCCGGGAACATCATGCGGTCGGCAAACACGATGGATTTGTCAAACTTGCCGTCGCCATCGGTGTCTTCCAAACGTACGATGCGGTGCGGCTTCTGAGCGAGCTGAACTTCTACTTTATCGTTAGAGCCCGAACTGTCTGCCAGATAAAGCCGCCCCTGATCGTCAAAAGTTCCGGTAATGGGGCGATCAACCAGCGGGCTGGCAGCGACTTTCTCGATGGTGAAGCCATCCGGCAGGGTGAATTTGCGGTGTTCAATCTGCACTTCGCCAGCTGTGGCAAAAAGGCTGGAGCATACGACCGCAAGGGCTATCGCGTAACGACAGGCAGCTTTCTGGAGGCCAGTCATGTTGAGGAAACTCCCTTTTTGATTCAGCTTGAGGATAATCTGGCGGGGCTGCGGCCAAGAGCGTTTTATCGTGTATATTTCATTATCATAGCTATTTCAAGATGTAATTTCATCGAAAAAATGTAACTGATGATCATGAATTTCCCATGTGATAATAAACATTATACAGGTCATGAAAAAAAGCCGGACTGAATCGATTTCAATCCGGCGTGAGCATATCTACTAGCGTCATTTCAAATGCTTACTGCACGATGCCGAGCAGTTCCACTTCAAAAATCAGCGTGCCGTTAGCCGGAATGATGCTGCCGGGAGGGGCTTGGGCACCATAGGCCAGATTGGCTGGGATGAAAAGCTGATACTTCGAGCCGACGGGCATGAGCTGGAGGGCTTCCGTCCAGCCGGCGATGACCTGACCAACCGGAAATTCGGCGGGCTCACCACGCTTGTAAGAGCTATCGAATTCGCGGCCATCGATCAGCGTGCCGCGGTAGTGTGTGCGGACAACGTTCGCCTTGGTTGGCTTCTGGCCGGCACCCTGCTTGAGAACCTTATATTGAAGGCCGCTGGGCAGCACTTTTACGCCTTCTTTTTTGGCGTTATCAGCCAGAAACGCCTGACCTTCCTTGATATTTTTATCGGCTTCAGCCTTCATGCCAGCCTGCTGCTTGGCTTGAAGCTCGCGCTGGAAGGCGACAAGAACAGCCTGCATTTCTTCGGGGGTCATCTTGGGGGCGCCGGCCGAAAAGCCGTCGCGAATGCCCTTGATCATCTCTTCGGTATCAAGTTCGACGCCCTGGGATTTCAGGCCCTGACTAATGTTAAGGCCGAGTGCATAGCTGGCTTTGGATTTCAATTCAGCACCTGTCGGAGCAGCGGCGGCAGCCTTGGTGGCCGGCTTGGCTTTTTCGTCCTGAGCCAGAACCGGGAAAGTAATCAGAAGAGCCGCACAGGCAGCTTTCACAAAAACGGACGATGGTTGAAAACGGAGCACTTCGCATCCTTTCAGCGGATGGTTTCTGGTGCAGATCGCCAGCCTGAAACCTTCAGGCCCGTCTCCGATCCGACCATATTTGAAACAGATTATACAGAGTCCCAGCCACCTGCGCCACTGAAAAGTTTGACGACTTTTCAAATAGACGGCTTCAAACTTACCCAAGTCGCCCAGAAATCAGACGCTGCGATTGCCCGAAAGTGTTACCTGCTCGCCCGCTCCGGCAACGTCGCCACGCATACCTTTTGCCAGCACATTGCCTGAAATCAGAATATCCCGTGAATTGCCTGTAATTTCAATGGAACTGGCGAGCTGCTGCCGATCCTCTGCCGAAATCACACAGCCCGATATCGCCACCGCCGACGAATTTTCAACAATAATTCCCGTTGATTTCGGGTTCCTGATCACCAACTGCCCCAGCGCGATATCGCGGCATTTGCTGACGC
>JBILGL010000287.1:0-5807 GCA_044351075.1 Isosphaeraceae bacterium
CCCAGGCCCTGATGCAGGTGGACGACGTTCTGCAAAGTGCCCGCTCTGCCAAGGCTTCCGGTGCCACCCGATTCTGCATGGGGGCCGCCTGGCGCGAAGTGCGTAGTGGCCCTCAATTCGACCGCGTGCTTGAGATGATCCGTGGCGTGGCCGCCGAAGGGCTCGAAGTCTGCTGCACGCTTGGCATGGTCACGCCCGAACAGGCTGTCGCCATGAAAGAGGCTGGCCTGCATGCTTACAACCATAATCTTGATACATCGGCCGCCCACTACAACGACGTCATCCAGACCCGCACCTACGAAGACCGGCTCCGCACACTGGAAGCGGTGCGGAATGCCGGAATCTCTGTCTGCTGCGGCGGCATCCTTGGCCTGGGCGAAACCGACGACGACCGCATTGACCTTCTGTGCACGCTCTCGAACCTGCCCGAACCACCGGAAAGTGTGCCCGTCAACAGGCTTGTCGCAATTGATGGCACGCCGCTGGAAGGTGCCCCGCCGGTGAGTGTCTGGTCAATGCTGCGGATGATCGCCACGGCACGCATCCTGATGCCTACAGCCATGGTGCGGCTCTCAGCGGGCCGGCTTGAAATGACCGAAGCCGAGCAGGCACTTTGCTTTGCAGCCGGTGCCAATTCGATTTTCGCCGGCGAGAAACTGCTGACCACACCGAACCCGGCGACTGATCGCGATGCCCAGATGCTGGCCACCCTCGGCCTGACGCCCCGGCCATCGGCTGCAAGTGCCAATCTATCAACTGGTTGTAGCAGCGAGCCTGGTGACGATTGCCAGTCGCAGTCTGCCGGTTCCTGTGGCTCAAAGGGAGCGGCGGCCGGCAATGATGCCTGTCAAAGCCAGAGGGCCTCGCGAGAGCCTGTTTCGGCAATCTGAATGACGGCTGGTGCAGATCTCAATGCTGATCACCATGGCCCGATTGCAATCGCCTCTGTCGGCCTTGTTTCGGCACTCGGATGGGGGCTGAAGCCGACTTTTGACAGGCTGATGGCCGGTGATTCGGGGGCCACTGAAGGATCCTGGAATTTCGGCCGATTCGGGCCTCTGCCGTGGGCTGGTTATCCACTGCCATCTGGCGGCCCTTTGCAAAGGCCGGGCTGGGATGACCACGTTTTTCGCATTCTTGAATCGGCGACTGGTGAAGCGATCGCCGAGTCGGGGATTGATTTTGGCCAGATTGATCCTGAGCGGATCGGCGTCGTTGTGAGTCTCAGTAAAGGGGCGGTGGGCAAGCTGGGGCGGAATATTCATGGCCGCGATGATTCGGCGGCGACCTCCCCGGACCGCTTTGACGAAACATTCTGGACCAATGCATCGCCTTCGGCCGGTGCCCGCTTTGTGGCTGGGCTTCTTAGTGCCGGCGGACCGGTTCTGGCCCCTGTGACGGCCTGCGCATCTGGCCTGACGGCCCTGCGCCACGGCGCTGGGCTGCTTGAGCGGGGTGAAGCCGATATTGTCATCGCCGGCGCGGCTGATGCATCGCTTGATCCGCTGGTTTATGCGGCATTCGCACGTATGCGGTCGCTGGCGGGGCCGAGTTTTGAAGGCGAAAGCGTTGCCAAGTGGCTCAAGCCATGGTCGCGCAGACGCAACGGATTTCTGATCGGCGAAGGCGGCGCGATTTTTGTCCTATTTCGCATGTCAGATAAGATATCCGTCAAAAGTCAAGATATGGTGGTTCTGGACGGTTTTGCAGCCGGTTCTGAAGCCTTTCACCCGACAAGGCCGCGGCAATCGGCCGAGCTTCTGTCTCGTGTCGTTGCCCGGGCGATCAGGGCAGGTGATCATGATTTTCCCGATCTCATTCACCTGCATGCCACTGCCACGCGGGAATATGACAGGATGGAGTTTGAGGCGGTTCAGAGGGTGCTGGGCAAGGCGCTGGCTGGTCGCTGGCTGGTAGCTTCCAAGCCGGGAATTGGGCACTGTCTGGGCGCGGCTGGCGCGGTTGAGCTGGGGATTTGTTTTGAGTCGCTACGTCGGCAGATGGTGCCGCCATTTGACCCCGGGCCCGATTCGGAAATGGGCGAGTCTCTTCGTCTGCCGGGCAAATCGGGGGTGGCGGCCCCACTTTCAAGGGCGCTAAAAATTGTGGCCGGTTTTGGCGGACACATGGAAGTGTGCCAACTAAGACTTATAGGTGAAATCGTTGAATCGTGAGTGTTGCAAAAAATCAACACAATTAAACTTTGCAAAGTTTTGTTCGTTCGCGTGTTTTTCAGGTATTTTGACTATTGTTTGGCTTTGGATTGTTTTGATTCGATTTTTTTAAATCATCAAGATAGGACATTTTTTTTAAAGTTGTCTGAAAAGCTTTGAAAATTAGTTCAAATCCGTTATAAATTTATTTAGATTTCCTAACAACAATTGGTTTTTGCACCCAGTTCATCACAGAACTGATTGTAAGCCGAGGTAAACGATGATTTCGAAACACACAATTAAGTCTGGCTTGGCCTCAATTCTGAGTTTTTTGGTTGCCGCCACGCTTCAGGCAGGTCAGGTTGAATATTTTACCGGAGGCGCCCCTGACCCTGTCTCTGGATTCTTCGCTGGTACAGTTGGTTTTAGCGTCTCTGATAATGGCACTGTTGCTGGTACGTTAAATCTTGGCGGCGCTAATGAAGCAGCTTTCACTTACAAATCATCAGCAAATTGGAACTTGCTTAGCTCGCCGGCACGCGGTCTCTCCATCACTGCCGATGGCCGATATGTTTCCGGCTACTCTGACACGTTAGCCAGCGGTATGGTTTGGGATACAACCAATCAATCGCTGACCAAACTCGACACACTCTCCGGCTTCACCATTGGTTCTGCAATCAGCAGTAATGGTGCCTATGTGGTTGGTTTTGGTAGTAATCAAATGTCAAGCTGGAATCTCGATGGTACGGGTGCCACAGCGCTCGGCAATGTGACTGGGCCGTCCTGGGTGCCAACAGCCAATTTTGGCTGGGCAGGTGCAGTCTCTGACACCGGTCTCGTCGGTGGCATTTCCGGCTACAGCAATGGTGCCCGCGTGGCAGTGATTGCCCAGGCCGGTGTGGCCGGAAGCACGGCACAGCTTGGTAATGGTGTGCTTGATGGAACTGTCGCCAACCCCTACGCCAAAGTGCTCGGTATGAATGCCGCCGGCACCGTTCTGGTCGGTGAATCAACAGCCAAAGTCGGCGGCAATGAAGTGACTCATGGCTTTATTGTCGATCGTGGTATTTCAGACAATCTCGTCGATCTCGGAGTCCTCGCCGGCTTCACACAGACTCGTGCTCAGGATATTTCGAACCCCATACCTGGCTTTGGACGTGGTATTGCCGTGGGCCAGTCATGGAACGGTGTGATTGGCGCCAACGATTACACCAATCTCTCGGCCACTATCTGGATTGATGGCCTTGGTCCACAGCTTCTGCAGACTTATGCCGCTAACAACTGGGGCATTACGTTCTCATCCGGATACCGACTTGCAACCGCCTTCGGCATTTCAAGCGATGGGCAATTTATCACCGGTTCAGCGTTCGACGGATCAGGCAATCAGGTCGGTTACCTTATCTCAACTAATATCTCAAGCAATGTGCCTGAACCGGCATCGATCATCAGCCTGCTTGCCGGTTCGACGGCAGTCCTCGGCCTTCGCTGGCGGAACAAGCGTCGCTCAATCCAGAGCTGATTTGGCTGAATCAATAAATCCCAATTACCAAGACGCCTGAGCAATCAGGCGTCTTTTATTATGTAAACGCATAAGCATCCCGGCCTTCGCAACAGTCCTGCAAACTCAGGCCGTCAGGTCGTCGGCCATTTCCACTGCCTTGACCATGCCGCGGGCCTTGTTGACCGTCTCTTCGTATTCAGCCGACGGAATGCTGTCATAGACCACGCCACAACCGGCCTGAATGTAGGCACGGCCATCCTGCAAAACAAGCGTGCGCAAGGCAATACACATATCCATATTGCCTGAGAAATCGATATACCCCACTGCTCCGGCATAGGGGCCGCGTTTCTGCGGCTCCATCTCGTCGATAATCTCCATTGCCCTGATCTTGGGTGCACCTGACACAGTACCCGCCGGTAGCCCGCTGCGCAGGGCGTCGAACGCCGTTTTGCCTTCGGCCAGCTTGCCCGTGACGTTCGAGCTGATGTGCATCACATGCGAATAGCGTTCAATGTGCATTACATCCGAAAGCTCTACCGAACCAAATTCAGCCACCCGGCCCACGTCATTCCGGCCCAGGTCGATCAGCATGATATGCTCAGCCCGCTCTTTCGGGTCGGCCAGCAAATCCTGCTCAAGCGCCAGGTCTTCCGCCTCATCCCGCCCTCGCTTGCGCGTTCCGGCCAGCGGGCGAATCGTCATCTCGCCTTCTTCCACCCGCACCAGAATCTCGGGCGAGCTACCCACCAGGCTGAAATCATGCCATGGCAGATAAAACAGAAACGGGCTTGGATTGACAATGCGCAGCGATCGGTAAATGTCAAATGCATCAGCCTTTGTGGCAATTTCAAATCGCTGGCTGGGCACGACCTGAAAAATATCGCCGGCCTTGATATATTCCTGACACCGGCCCACCATCGCTTCAAAATCGGCCTGATGGAAGTTTGATTTCAACTCTCGCACCGGCTGGCTCTGCGTATTAATATCAGCAAGCTGGATATTGCGGGCTGGTTCTGGATCAGGCCCCGCCAGCTTTTGCACCAGTTCATCAATGCGTCCGGTCGCCCGCTCATAGGCCTTTTCCGCCGACTCATCGGCCTGAAGTTCTGCCAGTGCCACCACCAGAATTGTTTTACGAATGTGATCAAAAATGACCATTCGGTCATAAAAGCCAAACGCAAGATCAGGCAGGCCCCGATCATCCGGCGGTGCATCAGGCAGAAATTCAACATAACGAACGGAATCATAGCCGGCCATGCCCACTGCCCCGCCAATAAATCGGGGCAGGCCGCGACGGTGCTCCACATGAAACCGATTGACCCATTTTTCCAGAGCGGCCAGCGGATCGGTGTCGGAAAATCGGGTCAAAACGTCCGTTCGATGGTCGTAAACGGCCACTTCCAGGCCATGGGCTTGAAATTCGAGGAACGGATCAGAGCCCAGAAAGCTGTATCGGCCCACTTTTTCGCCGCCGACAACGCTTTCAAAGAGGAAGCCCGGCCGCCCCTTCTTTTCAATGCGGGCGAAGGCTGAAACGGGTGTGAGGGTGTCGCCGGTCAATTCGCGATAGATCGGCACCATGAGCCCCGGACGGGCTTCCGCCAGAAATTCTTGCCGGGATGGGATATGACGAATCAAGTGGCTGGCTCCGGCTGCGGCTGGTGCATTCGAGTCGGGTTAAGCGGTTAATCTCTTCCACAAAAATAGCAAAAAGAGGCTGAATTCTCAATCACAGTGGCCGGGATCGACAGGGCCGTTCCATTACTCCTTTAGAAAAAAGGGATAGAGCACGCACGCACGCCTGGCGGTTTCGAGCCATGCCGTTTTTTTGGGGGCCTGTGAGCCATGGTCGTTTTATTGTTTATTGAGAATGAAACGGCCCTGTCAGGAAAATCGGTCTCTCAGGTCGGTCATCGGTTTTTCGTAGAAAGTGTAAATCAACTGTGATGAGATGATAATTAATAAAACGGCAGCCATTTTATATGCCAGTTTTTCGATTGTATTGAAATTGCTATATCCAAGTGGGCCCTGAAGGCCGAAGTAAATCAGAATATGACAAAGATAAATGGAATAGGAGAGAATTGAAATTCGCTCGATCATCTGATCCAGAATGGTATTTGTTGGCCTGAGGCGATAAAAGAACGGTAAAAGAC
>JBILGL010000288.1:0-5793 GCA_044351075.1 Isosphaeraceae bacterium
CCCACGTTCCGACCAGCAACCCACTTGGAGCCAACCTGGCGGCAGAGAATGGAGCCGATGGTTGCGTATTCACCACCATATTTCTTGATACCACGACGCTGGGCGTTCGAATCACGTCCGTTACGGCTCGAGCCCTGACCTTTTTTATGTGCCATGTCTGAATTGAACCTTGAAACAGCCAAACCCGCCCGAATGCTTCAATGCCGGGTGGGCTTCAAATGAGATTCTTTTATCTATCCTATTATGAACTTCGGCAGGCAGCGATGGCAAGTCCAGTTTTCACAATCAAGTCGATTTATTTTTTAATATTACTCCAAACCGATTCACCTGCAGAATTTTTCTGCCGAAGCTTCATCGACACAACTTGAATCGTTGATGACCAATATGAAATCTCGACGATTCTTTCGAAGTAAATCCGGAATCATTACACTGACTGAATACAACTCAAGATATCAATTCTCTTGCATGAGACCAGCATCAATGAACACACGACATCGTCGCAAGTTCCTTCCAATTCTCTTATTAGCATTGCTCGCGATCACCGGGCCACCCCTTTTGGGGCAGGAGCAGAAGACGAGTTCGGCGGCAGTACCCGAGAAATCAAAATTTCATCTATTTTTGCTGGCTGGGCAGTCAAATATGGCGGGCCGGGGAAAGGTGACAGAGGCGGACCGCAAACCGATCAAACGAGTTTTTATGCTTGATAAAGAGGGTCAATGGCGTCCTGCTGTTGACCCCATGCATTTTGACAAGCCAGCCGCCGGGGTTGGTATCGGGCGAACGTTTGCAGCTGAAATGCTGAAAGACTTGCCACCTGATGTTTCCATCGGTTTGATTCCGGCTGCGGCAGGTGGCTCGGCGATCGATTCATGGACGCCAGGTGGCTATCATGCCCAAACCAAAAGCCACCCGTGGGACGACGCCGTAAGACGCACAAAGATCGCGATGCAATCAGGCTCACTCAAGGGTATTTTGTGGCATCAGGGAGAGTCTGACAGCAATGACAGACTTTCTTCCACTTATGAGGCCAAGCTGCACGATCTGATTAAACGATTTCGTGATAAGTTTCAATCGCCAGGAGTGCCTTTTGTGGCAGGCCAGCTCGGGCAATTTCCAGAAAAGCCGGCGGATGAGAATCGTCAGCGAGTGATGAGTATCATCAGAACTTTGCCAGACAAGGTGCCGTTTACGGCATTTGCCGATTCGGTCGGACTGGGCCACAACGGCGACCAGGTGCATTTCAATGCTGATGCCTATCGTGAATTCGGCAAGCGTTATGCCGATGCACTGAAGAAAATGTCTGCTGCCAAATAATTGATGGCAAATCAAGAATCCATCAGGCTCGGATCAGCCGACGCATGACCAGCGATGCATTCTGGCCGCCGAAGCCGAAGCTGTTTGTCATGGCGGTGTTCACCATCCGTTCGCGGGCCGTGTTTGGAACGTAATCAAGGTCACAGTTCGGATCGCGTGTTGTCTGATTAATCGTCGGCGGAATGACTCCCTGCGACAATGTGATCGCTGTAGCCGCAGCCTCAAGTGCGCCAGAAGCACCGATCAGGTGGCCGACCATCGACTTCTGCGAGCTCATCGGGATTTTACTGGCCAGGTGACCAAAAACCCGCTTAACGGCGTTGGTTTCCATAATGTCGTTAAGTTTTGTCGATGTGCCGTGGGCATTAATATAATTGATGTCGGCTGGGTCAAGTTTTGCTTCACGCAAGGCAGACTGCATGGAGAGTGCGGCACCCTTGCCTTCAGGTTCCGGCCGGGTGATACCGTAAGCATCAAACGATGAACCATAACCCGTTACTTCGGCATAGATTGTGGCTTTTCGGCGGCGGGCTGATTGCAGGCTTTCAAGGACCAGCACGGCGGCTCCTTCCCCCATCACAAAGCCGTCACGCTCAGCGTCGAACGGCCGGGAGACCTCGCCGGGCGGCCGATCACTGCCGCTGACTGTTTTCATGGCGTCATACGCCACCAGCATGAGCGGGTCCAAGCGACTGTCGCAGCCACCAGCCAACATGTAGTCGGCATCTCCCCGTTGAATTAACCGAAACGCTTCGCCCACGGCCTGAGTGCCAGCTGCACACGCCGTCACGATGGTATTATTTGGCCCCATCGCGTGGTGAAGAATTGAGATATGTGCCGCAGCCATATTTGGCAAATGCCGTAATAGCCAGAGGGGGAAAATTGATTCGGCTTGTGCCGAAGCAAAGCGGCTGACATCGAAAGTTCCGTCCTCGCTATACCCTTCGGAAATTGGTCGGGCCAGTTCACGCACTTCCATTGGCGTGATACCGGTACCCATACAAATACCGAATCTTTCGGGATTTAGCTTGGACGTTTCAATACCGGAATCAGTGACTGCCATGGCAGCGGCACCGACGGCAAATTTTACCGCCCGGCTCATCACTTTTTCGCTCTTGCGATGCTCGCCGAGAAAAGGCATGACATCAAACGATTTAATTTCGCCGGCAATCTTGATACGGTGCCCGCTGGTGTCAAACGATTCAATACGAGACACGCCGGAACGACCTTCAAGGATCGACTCGGTAAAAGCCGTTTTGCCAATGCCGTTTGGCGCCACGATGCCCAGTCCTGTGATCACAACGCGCCGCATTGCCTGATTGCCACCTTAATTGATTGATTCAGCGGATTCAGGGTGACTTGTCCGCCACTTACTCAGATCGAATCTGCAATTCAGATCAGAACCAGATGCATTGACTGAAAACAGTAAGCACACTAATGCCGTGGCTCGCATAGCAAACGCTGCTTATCCAAATTGCCGATCTTATCCAATCTTACCTTGTATTTCACCTAATTCAACCGAAGACGCATGATTTTACCTCTTAATTTCAGTATTTTGAGGGCAGAAAATTCGACAGATCCGTCATGATTGTCAAACACGATATTCTCGTAGCTGGATCTTGTGATATCACTCAAGTTTTTCACCATTTGAGACGGGTCTGATATCAAGCACCGTTTGCATAATCTTGATAACTGCAATTTCTGTCTGATTACTCGTAAACCAGCCTTAAATTTGCTATAAAGGGATCAAACAGGTATGAAGTTCAATTGCGGTAGATGATAACTGAGTATCGAGGTCGGCTAACAGATCGCTCGTCATCGAGAAAATGAACCAATATCCTGTGGAATAAACATTTGTGGCCGAATCATCTAACACGACTTCAGGTTTTTGCTCATGTCCATTCTCTCTCTGGCGGAACGTTCCAAACTGATTGCCCCTTCTGCGACATTGGCCATGGGTGCCGCCGCCAAAAAGCTTAAAGGTCAAGGCATCGCGGTAATGGACTTTGCCTTGGGCGAGCCTGACTTCAATACGCCGCAAAATATTCAGGAAGCAGCCATTAAGGCTATGCGATGCGGTCAGACAAAATACACACCGCCAGCCGGCACCAACGAACTGCGTGAGGCTGTAGCCGCCCATTACACAAGCCGCGGCCTGCCCACGAAAATGGCTCAGGTGATCATCTCAAACGGGGCCAAGCATTCGATTCACAATGCACTGATGGCTGTGACGGGTCCCGGCGATGAAGTGATCATCCCTGCGCCCTACTGGGTGAGTTATGCCGATCTTGTTCGACTCACTGGAGCCACGCCCGTGATTGTGAACTGCCCGGAATCCCAGGGCTTCAAAATGACGGCCGACCAATTCCGCGCGGCCGTGACACCAAGATCCAAGCTGCTGATGATCAACAGCCCCTCGAACCCCACTGGCTCGGTTTACACAAGGCCCGAGATGGAATCACTGGCAGATTCAATACTAGAAACGAATGTGGGCGTTTTGTCCGACGAGATTTATGAAGCCCTGACCTATGGTGATGCTCAGGCACACATTTTTGCCACACTTCGCCCCGGCCTGGCCGACCGCACGATTACAATCTCGGGTGTTTCAAAGTCATATTCAATGACAGGTTGGCGTATCGGCTGGTCGGTTTCGACCGAGCCTGTTGCCAAATTTATGGGCGATTTGCAAAGCCAGGAGACATCCAACCCATGCTCAATCAGTCAGGCAGCCGCTCTTGAAGCGGTAGTTGGTCCACAGGATGAAGTGGCACGTATGCTCGAGGCATTCACACAGCGAAGGGCGTATGTTCTTGACCGAATTTCAAAGCTGCCTGGCGTCACTTGCACACCGCCTGATGGTGCATTTTATGCATATATGAATGTCTCGAGCCATTTTGGTAGAACACTTGGCGGCAAGCTGATCAACAACTCGACTGATTTCTGCATGACGGCGCTGGAAGCGGCCCATGTAGCGCTAGTGATGGGCTCGGCCTTTGGCTCGGAAGGCTATGCTCGCATGAGCTTTGCGACCGATCTTGACACAATCGGCCGTGGGTTTGACGCACTCGAAAAATTCCTGGCATAAACCAATAAAAAAGGGCGGTAAACTCCGCCCTTTTCATTTGAATCCAGCTCAGTAAATGGGGCAACTAACGCTGCCCCATTCATTTTTACTTGGCTGCACCCAGGCTTACCCGGTTTGAGCCAGCGGCATCCACAGCCAGTGGTACTTCCCAGACATAAGACTTATCGACACAGAAGCCTTCTGCTCCGTCCTTGCACTGCATGGTCGCCACAGACACTTTCATTGAGAGACTTTTGCCTGCCTCCAGCGCGTCCTTCAAGTTTACACTCATACTGAAGCTATCCTTAGCCGCGTCAAGAGTTTCACCACCCGGCTTAGTGCCTCCGATAACCTTGCCATCCGCGTCTTTGATTTCCACAACGTAACGAATTGGGGCTAGCGGATTGAGCTTCAAAACACCAGAGACCGGTACTTTGACATCCAGGCTCAGCATCTTTTCAGGGGCCACTTTGGCGGCCATCAGCTTAATTAGTTCGGCATTCAGAAAAGCGGGCGGCTTGATCTCAATTTCCGGCTTTGTCAATCCTTTCAGTTCAAGGGTTTTGACTTCATTCGTCGCCAGATCGGCCACTCGCACAAGACCATTGTTAGTATCGGCGATGTAAAGTTTATTGTTGACGTAAGAGACACCACCGGGCTGATAAAACTTGCTGTTCGGGCCATCGTTGTCCGACCCCGGTTCGCCTGAGCCAAAGAGATTGGCCACGGCCTTCTTTTTGACGTCGTAAAGCTTGATTTTATTGTTATAAGAGTCGGCCACAAAGACTATACCATTGTGGTATGCCACCCCCAGGCAGTGCTGGAATCGCGCTCGCGTAGCCGGTCCAACAATATCGCCAAAATCAAAAAGTCCCTTGCCCACCAGCGTTTCCACTTGCTTTGTTTTCATCAGCATTAAACGCAGGCTTGAAGTTTCGCTGTCGGCAAAGAAGATGTTTTCGCCATCGCTGGCCAGCCCACTCGGCTGCGCAAGAGCCGATTGGGGGAATTTACCATCGATAATATCTTCACGCCCTGAGCCGACCAGCACGCCAACACGTTCTTTATCAAGGTCAAGTTCCCAGATCTGATGCGGCCCAGCCATGGCAATGGCAAAACGGTTCCCCTCAGGTAATGGGGCGATATCCCATGGGCTGTTCAGGCCCGTTTCCGATGCCTTGCCATAACCTTCACGGCGATAAGACTGGACACCGGTGCCGGCCAGTGTCTTGACTGTCTTTTTGGTCATGTCAGCTACCCGGATGGCGTGATTTTCGGTATCGGCAATAAAGAGGAAATTGTCTTTAAAATAAGTGCCCTGAGGACGATTGAAGGTAGCCTCCTGAAAGCCACCGTCCTTGAAGCCTGTCTGACCATTGCCGATCACGTCCAAAACATTTCCGTCAAGATCTGAT
>JBILGL010000289.1:0-5781 GCA_044351075.1 Isosphaeraceae bacterium
AAACAGGGTGGGTGGAATATTGAAAATGGGGTATTTGAAAATCAAAGGGCAATCCGGTCATCTGTGCGAACAGACTGAAACTCTCAAAGTGTTACTGAAAAACCAGCAACAACACGGACTGCAGTGCAATTGAACGCAATCTTTGACAAACAATATTCATTGAAGAGTTGGTATCGAGTTGATACTGAGATCTGTTTAGTGAGCTAAAAAGATCGATCAGTCTGATCGTCTGGTCTCTTGAATTGAAAGAGAGCCATAAGGCTTCAAAACCTGATCTTGAATGAATTTGTTACAATTATTCCAGTTTTGTTTCTGTCAGAAATCCGCCAAAAACGATGAAAAAAAACTTCCGATTGATTATCTTAATCTGATTGATATGGGAATTCTTTTAGCTTTTCCTGATGTCAATACATTCTGCCCAGGCCGGGAACAAATTATAACGATTGCAGGCGATTGACCGTATTGCCTCTAAAACCATCAGGGAGTCTGATCAAAAACCATGCGTCTTAATAAATTCTGGTGCAGTGTCTGCCTCTGTTTCGGTATGGCGGCTTCATCTGCCCGGGCTGACCTTCACGCCTATGTGAAAAAGCCCGACGACACCTTCCGCTGGGAGCAGGAAGCCAAGACGGAAGCCCTTGGCGTGACCATCTACACGCTCAAGGTCAATTCGCAGACTTGGCAGGGCATGCTCTGGCAGCACCGGCTTGAGATTATCGAGCCGACTGGTATGAAGCTGGATCATCCTGACACGGCGATTATCTACATCGGTGGTGGTTCAAATGGCGACACCCCGCGTGGTGGCGACCGACTGCTTGGTGCGGCGCTGGCCAAGGCAGCACGGGCCCGTGTGGCCGTGCTGAATCATGTGCCCAATCAGCCGCTTCTGGGTAATCTGAAAGAAGATGCCCTGATTGCTGAAACATTCATCAGATACTTGAAAACCAAGGACTTGAGCTGGCCGCTGCTCTTCCCAATGGCGAAGTCGGCCGTGAAGGCGATGGACGCCGTTTCGCTTTGGGCCAAGGCTAATGATAAGCCTGAAATTTCGAAGTTTGTTGTGTCGGGGGCAAGCAAGCGAGGCTGGACAACCTGGCTTTCAGGCGCGGCTGACCCTCGTGTCATTGCCATTGCACCGATGGTGATTGATGTACTCAACCTGACGGCCCAGGGCGAGAATCAGCTCAAGGTATGGGGTAAATACAGCGAGCAGATCCATGACTATGTCGAGCGTGGCCTGATGCAGACGGCCAACACGAATGAGGGATCCACTCTCTGGAAGATGGTTGACCCGTTCACCTATCGCGACGGCCGATTGGCAACGATTCCGAAGATTATGATCAATGGCACCAACGACCGCTACTGGACACAGGATGCCTCACGGCTCTATTTCCCAGAACTGAAGGGGCCAAAGGGTATTTGTTCATTGCCCAATGCTGGCCATGGCCTGGAACAGAATCGGGAATGGGCACTTGAGACGGTGGCCGGGCTTTATCGATTGGCTTGCGACGGTAAGAAACTGCCGGAAGTGAGCTGGCAGTTAATTGAGAAAGCCGATTCGCCGGAATATGGGATTGCGGTGATGGCGAACCAGAAGCCAAAGTCTGTGAATGTCTGGACGGCGACTTCAAAGAATCGTGATGTTCGCTCGGCCAAATGGGAAAAGGCCGATGTGAAAATTGACGAAAAAGACGGCAAGATGGTTGCCATGCGGAAGAAGCCGGCGTCGGGTGTGGAAGTGATGATGATCGAGCTGGCCTATGAGGTGGACGGCGTGACGATGCACCTTTGCACTCAGATTTCAGAGTCGGACCGCTCGGAAGTGCCTGCCGCACTGCAACAGGTGCCGGGTGTGAAGGCGGCTTCGCGCTGAGTCTGATGATTTCAAACGGATCGTCGAACGAACGGGGCCGAAATGGCTCCGTTTTTTTTGTCAGATGATTCGGATATTGAGATCTGGTATTTTTGGAAAAATAAGGTGTGTAATTTGATATGCCTTTTTATTTAAGTTGTAGTCAATGATCAGTGATTAAATGAAGAATTTGGCATTTTGGGGGCTTTGTAAAGTCGAGATTCTATAAAAAACGACCAAAACTGATCAATCCATTGTAGTAGAGTCTTGACGATTACCCTCACTCTTTTTATGTTGAACAATGACTGACGATCGATTCGATCACTACCCATAATATCGAATCTGTCGTGGTCAGGTTCCCGGCGTATCGAAAATATGAATTTCGCGATGTCGGTTTCTGGCCTGAGCGACTACATTTTCCAATATCCGGTGGTGTTCGCCGGGAGATGGTGATTCGATCAAGCGAAGTGCCTGTAGGCACTTGCATTGCACCTGAGGAGCGACTGTTCCAATGCGTAAGATGATTCTGACCCTGGCCCTGCTGGCCATGACGGTTCCTGCCCTGGCCGCTGACAAAGTTAAAGTTGGCGATAAGGCCCCTGTTTTCGCTGGTATTCCTGCCGTTTCAGCCAAGGGTGATACAACCACTCTGAACCTGGGCGACATCAAGAAGGACGTCGTTGTGGTGGTCTTCCTGGCCAACCACTGCCCAGCTGTTGTTCAGTACGAAGACCGCATCATTGACTTCGTCAACAAGAACAAGAGCAAGTCAGTTGAGCTGGTTGCCATCTGCTGCACCGACCCTGACTCATCCTATGGCAAGCAGGACGACCTGAAGGCCATCGGCAAGAAGATTGCTGACAAGGGTTACAACTTCACCTACGGTTTCGACGGTGAAGGCACAAGCGGCAAAGCTTATGGCGCCGTTGCCACCCCACACTTCTTCGTTCTGAACAAAGCCCGCGAACTGGTTTACGCCGGTGCTATGGACGACAACAACAACGAAGCCAAGGCTTCAAAGAGCTACCTGCAGGCTGCTGTTGACGCCGCTCTGGCTGGCGAAACACCAGAAACCAAGGAAACCCGCGCCCGTGGTTGCGGCGTTGCCTACAAGAAGTGATTTATCTCCCACTGATTTGATTCTTTATCAAATTGGTGGAATGAATCATAAGGCTTAGAAAAAAAGGCTGTGTCGCCATTTGGTCGCACAGCCTTTTTCTGTATAATTGAGTATCACGTCATATCCGCTCATTTTCATTCAGGAAGGTCGAACCGGCCATGATTTTTAAATCAATCACACTGCCCTTACTCTTTGGTTTGATGGTTTCGGCAATCGGTCAGGCCGATGGTCAGGTCGTGCCGAAAGATCTGGGCGCGGGCAAACCGGCTGCAACAAAAGTGGACGGTGTGAAACTGGTGCCGGTGAAGTGGGCTGAGTATCAGAAGCTGGTCGTGCCAGGCGAGGGGCAGCGATTCACGCTGGTTGATGCCTGGGCAACGTGGTGTGCACCATGCAAGGAGAACTTCCCGCATGTTGTGGAGATGCATGAGAAATATGCCGCCAAGGGGCTGAAAGTTGTCTCTCTCTCCCTTGACGACAATTCCGATGCTCGTGCCGTGAAAGAGGCGACTGAGTTTCTGGTATCGAAGAAGGCCCTTTTCACGAATTTGCTCATGAATGAAGATCCGGAAACAGCCTTTGAGAAGCTGGATATTTCGGCCATTCCATCCGTCTTTATTTATGACGCCAAAGGCAAGGAAGTGAAAAGGTTTACGCTGGAAGACCCGAACAATCTTTTCACGTATGAACAGGTAGAAAAGACGATTCATGCCCTGCTCGATGGTAAGCCATTGCCGGAATTCAAAAAAGAGAAGGCAAAGGCCGGGGCAGAATAATCGTCTCTGCCGAGGAATTTTGCAGAGAAAATCCTCTGGAGTTATCTGCAATCAGACGATATAATCATTTACTTATGGCTAATCGGCGGCTCAGGTATTGATGGCATTTCTGCCCTGCCGCCCGGCTGATAGATTTCACAGACCCGACGGAAATCATGAAAAAAGGCATTCACCCCAACTACCGCGAAGTTGTTTTTTCAGACACCTCCTGCGGTTTCAAATTCCTGACCCGCTCAACGGTTCGCACCAATCAGACGATCAAGTGGGAAGACGGAAACGAATATCCGCTCTTCGTTCTCGATGTCTCATCGGCCAGCCATCCATTTTATACAGGTAGTGGCAATCGATTTGTCGATGCTGCCGGCCGTATCGACCGCTTCAACAAGCGTTTCGGTGGCAACTACGGCAAGAAGAAGAAGGGCGAAGCCGAAAAGGCTGAAGGCTGATCGCGAAGCCTGCTCAATTCAGAATTTCGAAGAAGCCGCCTTACTCGTAATGCGGCTTTTTTGTATTTTACCTGCATACCACACGTCAAGTTTTGCCACTTGCTGACTCGGGCTTGAACTGAGCAGGCGTAGCTGGCTTTCTGTATCTTTTGATAGTCACAACGATTATGGCGAGCGGTCAATATACCATTCTCGAACGCCTTCAGGCCGACTGGCGTCGATTTAACGAGCTGGATCAGGCTCTGCACGACCCCGCCATTGCCTCTGACCCTTCCCGTATCACCACGATTGCACGCGAACGAGGTGCCCTTGCCCGCCTGGCTGTGCCTTACGGGCGTTATCTGGAAATTGATCGAAAGATTGCCGAAGCGGAAACCCTTGCAAGTGATGAGACGGACGCAGAACTCCGCGAATATGCCCAGGCCGAGATTGAGGAACTTCGGATTCGAAGAGAAGAGATTGTCGGCACACTCAAGAATCTCGTTTACGATGCTCAGGTCGGGGCTGACCGTGGCGGAGTGATTATCGAAATTCGTGCCGGAACCGGTGGAGACGAAGCGGCTCTTTTTGCCCGCGACCTTTTCGAGATGTATCGCCGGTATAGTGAAATCAGAGGCTGGAAATTCGAGGCACTTGAGGTTGAGCCCACCGAGCTGGGTGGCTTTCGCGAGGCTTCATTCAGCGTTTCTGGCGAAGGGGCGCTGCGGCATCTCCAGTTTGAAAGCGGCGGGCACCGAGTTCAGCGAGTGCCAACAACCGAAACACAGGGGCGCATTCACACTTCGGCTGCCACGGTGGCTGTGCTGCCCGAGCCGGAAGAGGTGGAAATCGATATTCGCACGGAAGATCTTCAGATCGACGTCATGCGTGCCGGCGGGCCAGGTGGTCAGCATCAGAACAAGACAGAATCAGGTGTGCGAATCACACATTTGCCGACGGGTGTCGTTGTCAATTGTCGAGATGAACGCAGCCAGCATAAAAACAAGGCCAAGGCGATGCGCATCCTGCGAAGCCGGCTCTATGATGCCCAGCGCAGCCGGATCGACAGCCAGCGAGCTGAAGTGCGCCGAACACTGATTGGCTCGGGCGATCGCTCCGAACGTATTCGGACATACAATTTTCCGCAGAACCGGATGACCGATCACCGCATTGGACTGACTCTATATAGCCTTGATCGGATTGTTGCCGGCGACCTTGACCCACTGACCAACGCCTTGATTGACCATGACCGCCGAGAACAGTTTGGTGGTGAGTTATGAGCGAAAAGCGGGCTGAGGACGAAGCCTGGACAATTGGCCGCCTGCTGCGCTGGACAACGGATTTTCTAACGGCGAAAATGCTGGATAGCCCGCGACTGGAAGCGGAAATCCTTTTGGCCCATGCGCTTGGCTGGCCGCGCATGAAGCTTTATATGCACATTAATGAGGAAGTGGGCGAGGCAGGTCGTGCCACTTACCGCGAACTTGTAAAAAAAAGGTCGTCGGGCGTTCCAGTGGCTTATCTGGTAGGTCACAAGGAATTTTATTCGCTTGATTTTTTAGTCAATCAAAATGTGCTTATACCTCGATCCGACACCGAAACACTGGT
>JBILGL010000290.1:0-5780 GCA_044351075.1 Isosphaeraceae bacterium
CCCAATCCCGCCAAATCCGAAGCCCTTCAAGCCTTTCTTGACCGCCATCCCGGCAAGAAAGTGGCCGTTGGCGGCGGGCACCGGATGCACGTGATCGACGAAGGCACCGGCCGACCGGTCGTCATGCTCCATGGCAACCCGAGCTGGGCCTTTTATTACCGCAACCTCGCCGAAGCCATCTCGCCTGATCATCGCGTGATCGTGCCCGACCACATCGGCATGGGCCGATCTGAAAAGCCCGACGATTCGCTCTATGCCTACACGCTGAACCAGCGCGTAGCTGACCTCGAAAACCTGCTCGATCAACTGGGCGTCACCAGCGACATTACACTCGTCGTGCACGACTGGGGCGGCATGATCGGCTCGACTTTCGCCACCCGCCACCCGGAACGCATCGCCCGCATGGTTGTGCTGAACACCGCCGGCTTCGGCCTGCCCAAAGAAAAAGCCTTTCCATGGCCGCTCTGGCTCTCGCGTAATACACCCGTCAGCGCCTTTTTTGTACGTGGCCTGAACGGCTTTGTGCGTGGCACTGCCGCAATTGGCACCAAGCAGAACCGTATGTCGGCCGACGTACGCCAGGCTTATCTCTGGCCCTACGGCAACTGGGCCGACCGCCGATCGGTGCACCGGTTCGTGCAGGATATCCCGCTCACCCCCAGAGACCGGGCATGGCCCGTGCTTCAGGAAGTCGAGTCGCGACTCCACCTGCTGTCTGATAAGCCGATGCTGGCCGCCTTTGGCCTGAAAGATCTTGTCTTTGACAAGCACTTCCTCAAGGGCTGGACGGATCGATTCCCCCATGCCGAAGTGCTTCGCTACGAAAAGGCCGGGCATTATGTGCTGGAAGATGTCGGCACGGAGCTGATCCCCAAAATCCGCGAATTCCTCCTGCGGACCTGAGCCCCCATGCCCCCGCGCGACGCCAACATCGCATGGACATTGACAGGCCGGGCCGAGACCGACCCTAACCTTCCCGCCGTCATCCAGCCCATCAGTCGCCATAAAAACCCTGCTGCGCGTCATTACCAAACCACCACCTTTGCCGAACTTGAAGCGGCGTCGAATCGGCTGGCCCATGCCCTCTGGGCTGCGGGTATCGTGCCCGGCAAGCGGGCTGTGCTTATGGTGCGGCCTTCGCTGGAATTCTTCTCGCTGACTTTTGCCGTATTCAAGGCGGGCATCATCCCGGTCTTTATCGACCCCGGCATGGGCATCAAAGGGCTGGGTAAGTGCATTAACGAAAGTCGTGCCACGGCGTTTATCGGTATCCCTCAGGCTCACTTCGCAAGGCGCATTTTCAGGTGGGGCAGTAACTCGATCAATCAACGAATCGTCATTCGTCCCGGCGACGAACTCGACTATTGTACTATCGGCAAACCGTGGGCGAAACTTAAGCTCTCTGCCCAGTTTTCCAGCGTGCCTGATTACAAGACCACGGCCGATCAGACATCTGCTATTCTCTTCACCAGCGGCTCTACCGGCCCGGCCAAAGGCGTGGTCTATTCTCACCAGGTTTTTAACGCGCAGGTGGCTGCCCTGCGGCAGCTTTTCCAGATCACTCCCGGCGAGGTTGATCTCTGCACCTTCCCACTCTTTGCCCTCTTCGCACCGGCACTCGGCATGACGTCTGTCATCCCCCGGATGGACTTCACCCGCCCCGGCCGCGTTGACCCTCGCGAAGTCATCATCCCGGCCCGACGCTTCGGCGTGACCAACCTCTTCGGCTCGCCCGCCCTGCTCAGACGCGTGCAGGCATTCGGCCAGCTCAACCAGGCCCATCTGCCCACTCTTAACCGCATTGTTTCCGCCGGTGCTCCCGTGCCTGCCGACGTAATCGCCGGCGTCAAAGTCATGCTCCAGCCCAGCGCCCAGATCTTCACCCCCTATGGCGCGACCGAATCGCTCCCGGTGGCCTGCATCGGCTCCGATGAAATTCTCGGTGAAACCGCCGCCCGCACCGCCCTTGGCCACGGCGTCTGCGTTGGCCGCCCTGTGCCCGGCATGGACGTAAAGATCATTGGCGTGACCGACGCCCCCATCGAAACCCTCAGCCAGGCCAGCTTGATGCCTGTCGGGCAAGTGGGCGAGATCGTCGTCTCGGCCGATCAGGTCACCCAGGCCTACGACGCCCGCCCCGATGCCAACGCCAAAGCCAAAATCCTGATCGACGGCACCCATCCCCTAAAATTTGCGCACCGCATGGGCGATCTCGGTTATCTGGACGATCACGGCCGACTCTGGTTCTGCGGCCGCAAGGCACACAGGGTCTGGACACAAACAGGCCCGCTCGACACCATTCCGACCGAAGCCATCTTCAACCAGCACCCCTCTGTGTTCCGCACCGCTCTGGTCGGCATCGGCGAAAAAGGGCGGCAGCTTCCGGTGATCTGCGTGGAGCTTCGACCACGTTCGACACACGACAAAGCTCGTGCGAAAAGCTGGGCAAGCATTCGCGACGAACTGGCCGCAATCGCCGCCGCCAACCCCCAGCTCGCCCAAATCCGGGTCTTTCTCAAGCACCCGTCATTTCCTGTGGATATTCGGCATAACTCCAAGATCTTCCGCGAAAAGCTGGCGGACTGGGCTGCGAAAAGGATGCCGAAATGAAAGTGCTTGTCACCGGCGGTGGCGGATTTCTCGGCGGATCGATCGTCCGTCGCCTCTCGGCCCGGGGCGATCAGGTGGTCAGCTACTCGCGCAAGGCTTACCAATGGCATGCCCCACTTGGAGTCACCACAGCCACCGGCGAACTGACGGACGTCGCAGCCCTCGCCCAGGCCATGCAGGGCTGTGATGCCGTGATTCACGTCGCGGCCAAGGCCGGTTTCTGGGGGCCCTATGCCGACTATTTCACCCCCAACGTGCTTGGCACCCGGGCCGTGCTGGCAGCCTGCGGGCAATCGGGCGTGAACCGGCTGGTTTATACCTCTACCCCCAGCGTTGTGCACAGCGGCGGAGACCTGATCGGCGTGGATGAATCCGCCCCCTATCCGCCCCATCATGAGTCGCACTACGCCGCCACCAAGGCCATCGCCGAGCAGGATGTGCTGGCCGCCAATGGCGACAAGCTGGCCACCGTCGCCCTTCGGCCGCATCTGATCTGGGGCCCCGGCGACCCGCACCTGCTGCCGCGCCTGGTGGCCAGGGCCAAGACGGGGAGACTGCGAAAAATCGGCGATGGTACGAATGTCGTTGATACAGTTTTTGTCGAAAACGCCGCTGCGGCCCATCTGCTGGCCCTTGATCGATTGTCGCCCAGTTCGCCCATCGCAGGCCAGGCCTATTTCATCGCTCAGGGCGAGCCAATGCCACTCTGGGAAACGATCGAGAAAATGATCATTGCGGCCGGTGGACCGCCACTGCCGCGTCGGGGCGTTTCGCGAAAGGCGGCTCATCGGGTAGGTGCCGTTTGCGAGTTTCTCTGGAAAACGCTGCCGCTGCCCGGCGAACCGCCCATGACTCGCTTTGTGGCCAGCCAGTTGGCGAGCTCGCACTGGTTTAATCTCGACCGGGCCCGAATCGAGCTCGGTTATCAGCCAGAGATCTCCTTTGATGAGGGGCTTGAGAAATTAAAAGCAATGAGATAATGAGAAACTGATTAAGAATTCAATCTTGATGATTGAAGCGGAATATTGGGGACAGATTGCCGAACGCACTTTTGTGTTTCGTTTCGTAATTCTTCGTAAGTGTTTAATTAATTTGGGCTTGTGGTTTATTTTCAAGCCGTTTTTCAGCTCTCCGGCCAGTTTTTTGTCATGCTGATTCTAGTATCAATTGTATTATCTGATCAATGAATGAAAACTTGACTCAAAATACAACTGATTCTTGAAATTATTGATGATTTTAACGGTTTAACTTAATGCAATTGCAGACTATCTCTGTCGGGCCTGATTTTGGCCGTAAATGATAAACTTTTATTCGCATGGGAGAATGAAAACTAGGCAGTGATGAGGTCGGGGTCGGCCGAGTTGATCGACGCCTCAATCATCTGCATCGTTTTATATTGCACAATCAGCTCGTCGGCCTCTGCCCTTGTTAAGCGGCGACCGAGCTGCGACTCATAAGTCGCCCTCATCTGAATCACCCGCTTCAGGGACTCTGTTAATACGGAACTCTCGTCGCAGAGCCTCTCAAAACCGATGTCGCTGATCTCCTCGCCCATCTTGCCCGCGATGGCCGGCGGCTCGAGTTGATAAAACGTTGGGATCTTCTTGAGCATGTCCACAAAGTTGCCGATCAGATACATCTGATGCATACTCAGGTCGTTGCATTTCCTGATCTTACGGCTATCCGTAAAAGCGTATTCGCCGATCTGCACACCCTTGACATATTCCACATCGTCGCCGCTTTGCCTGACCTCAAAATAGAGCTCAAGCTTTTTCAACAGACCAGGGTAGAGCCCCTTTTTGCTGAAATTGGTTGTGACGGGTTTTCCGTTATCTATCGGCTGCATATACGAACCAAATCGGTTGTTGATCTGCATCTGCTGGCTCTTTTTCTCCTTTTCTGCTTCCGCCAGTTCGGCCTTCCGCTTGAGCTCTGCCTGCCGCAGTCGTTGGCGGATCTGGCTTCGCAGACGGTCGGCCAGTCGGTCAAATCGATTCGAGTTGGTCGTCGCATACCGATGCATGAGCTTGGACTGGTTCGCCCTGTCCGGGTCGCCCAGGCCCATACCAAAATTGATCTCGACCGATCGGCTGATCTGTAAGTTCCATTCCTCGCTGAATTTGGCATGGGCTGCACGCAGCTTTTCGAGATGCTCGCCGATTCTCGCTGTCAGGTCGGCCCTGGCCTTTTTGCGGTCGGGGTGGTCGGCCAGCGCCTCTTTCAAGAGCCGGGGGCCCATGGGGTTTTCGAAGTTGGTGGCTGTCTTTTCCCACTGGGCGATCAGGTCTGATGGGTTTGGGAGTTGGGCGAAGAAGAGGACCATGAGGTCAAACGCTTCAGGGGTAGAGAGATCGATCTCAGCGCGGCTTCCGATGGCCCGGATCAGCTCGTGCATCATGCGAATGGAGATACTGGGGCGTGGCTTGGTCAGGCTCTTGTGGGCTTTTTCGACGATGGCGATCAGGTGCTCGATGCCGAAGATGTTTTGCATCATTGACTTATGGACGATCTCAGGGCGGGCGGGGAATTGCTCGAGCAGGCCGAGAAACGCGTCGTGAGCCTTGCTGTTCATGACTTTAGGCAGGAGCCGGGCTTCTTCTTCGATGTTGAGATTGATGATTCGGTGGGCGCGGCTGGCGCAAACGCGGCTATGGGCCATGTCGGCGAGGATGAGCAGCTCGTCTTTGGTTTCAGGGCTGAAGGTGTCGAGCAGTTCCTGATGGATAAAGTCATAATCTGCCTGATCTTCGGGCAGGAGGTGGATCTTGCTGGTGAGGCCATGCCTGAGTGCGTTTCGGGACGATATTTCGGACATGCTCTGCTCCTCTCGTATGCTGTCAATACGGGTTCCTGAAATGGGCGTAGTGGGGGATATCAAACTTATCGGGATGCTGCTGATGAGGTATTCAATAATAAGCGTAGTTGGTTTTTAAAAATAATGGGTGATGGCCTTACAAGTGGCAGGCGTGGAAAAGATTAACAGCATGGATTTTTGCAGGGCATCGGTTTACCGCATGGATTTTTGTAGGGTATCGGTTTACCGTGCCAGGTTTGTGGGAATTGGGACGATCAATCATTCATTACATCATCAATATCAAACCTTTGATTGGCCGCACGGATTGTTGCAGGGTATCGGTTTACCGTGCCAGGTTTGTGGGAATTGGGACGAT
>JBILGL010000678.1:0-5769 GCA_044351075.1 Isosphaeraceae bacterium
ATCGAGCAGCTTCGGCTTGGGCAATTGCGGCATCACGCTAAAATCATACGTATCAAAGTCTTTCTCCACAGGGAATGCAGCCTCTTTAATCCGTGCAACTATTGCGTTGGCCGCTCTCGCCGCAAGCTCCTGTTCTGTCAGGCGAAGCAAAAGCTGGGCAAAGCTCTGGTTGTTTGAAACGGCATCGCGGGCCAGCTTTTCAAATTCCCGGCCCATCGTCGGCAATCGCAACTGCCGAAGCTGGCTTTTGAGCAGGTCAATCGTCACATCGGTCATTGGGTATTCCTTTCTCGGACTATCGAACTGATTGAGGTTTGGGTTACACGGACATCACGCCCGAAGAGATCGGGTCGCACAGAAGCTGATCAAAAAGGCTCAGGTTGGGTATGGGGACATCCACTCGGGGCGTGACTTGCATATCGTCACCAAACGCGGGGCTGGCTCTGGCCCGCTCCAGTCCAGCCAGTCTCTGCACCCGCTGAATCACTACATCCGCACTTTTCAGGTCTTCCTCAAGGCAGGCTTCAATTGCCTGTTTCACGCGTGCAAGTGGATGTTCCGCTAAGAGTTGCAAAACTTTAACAATCCATCGAGAGCCTTGCATTGGCCCATGAATCCGCTCCAGTTCGGTCCTCAAAAGAGCGAAGCTGGCTGGTAGATCCCAATCACGAAAGACAGGTGAGTGATCCAGAGCCCCTGGCTTACGTGCGAGCGTGGCCAGAAAGTGGACAGGATCAAGAGTCATCTGCTGCACTTGCGACCGCTTGTGCGTGGCAATAACTCGCCCCTGGGCCACGATCGATACCTTGGAGACATATCCCTTGACTGTCACGGTTTGGAACGCGAATTCGCGAGGCACGCTATATCGGCTGCCGTCGAAGGCGACCGTCTGGTACTTGTCCACGACCATGGCGGGCTTGATCACGCAGGGATCAAACCTCTGGGCAGGCAGAGCAGCGGCCGCCTGAAGATCCTGTGCCAGGCGGTCGCGAATGATGAATGTGCCGGAAAGCGATCGCACTTCGCGATCACGCTCTTGTTCACAACGCTGGCGGAGCAGCCGGTTAAGCTCATCCAGATCAGCCACTTGCGGCACCGGAGTGGCGAATCGTTTTTGCACTGCCTTGACAGTTGATTCAGCATCGGGCTTCTCGTTGCCCCGGGCGGGCATGCAGAATTTTGGCGAGAAGATGTAATGACTGGCCAGTGCGGCATATCGCGGATGACACACACGGTCGCGGCCCTGCAGGATCAGCCTGGCAACTGTTTTCGGGTTGTCCCACCAGAGCTCTTTGGGAACGGCTCCGAAGAACTCGAACGCAGCGACCAGGCCTTCCAGGATCGCCTCTGTTCGTTCAAAAGGCATGGCCATAACGAATGGAGCATTGGAATAAGCCCATACGACCACCAGAAATGGCACGAGCCTGCGACCGTCGGGGAAATCGACATGGATATGGCCGAAGTCGGCCTCCATTCGGTGACCTGCTGGATGTTCCAGTGGAACAAAGGTTTCAGCCGTGTTCCTTCGATAAGCCTGCACATGGCGTCGAATCTGGGAATAGCTGCCTTTGTATTGATGTTCCTGACAGAGCCGCCGGAAGATATGGGCAGCCGTGTGCCTTTGTTTGGGCGGGGCGGACTCGTCGTCTTTGAGTATTTGCTGAATCAGAGGCAGAAACGGCCCATGTTGAGGAGCGTTCCGCGAGCGTTTTTGAGGAATTGGATCAGGCTCCGCCTGACCAAGAACTTTTCGAACCGTATTGCGTGAGTGATTGAATTCACGAGCGATCTGCCGAATGGATTTGCCATCCCGCCTGGCCCGTCGAATAGCACCATAATCGTCCACCGTAAGCACATCCTTGCCCTCCATGAGCGAACTCTCCGGGTGGAAAAGTTCAGCTTACAGAAGGCGGCTGGGGATGGGTCAATTTTAGATGCACATTTCCAGAGCAGTTTGATTCGGTCGGCGCGTTTGTTGGTAAAGACAAAATGGTTGCCTGAGAGTGGTTTTTCGAGCAAAGCCTGTTCAACAAGAGCGGCGAGGCCGTCGTGACTTTTGCGGCAATCGACGGGTGAAGTAGCGATAAAGATGGGGAGCGAGCCCGGGATGCTCAGCATGACCTGCTCCAGCGTGTTTCGAGGACGGCGTGAATGGTGGCCGGATCGAATCCGGCCGGGATTTCAATGGAAAGCTGATGGAACTGAATTTTCAGGGGCGGGATTGATGATTGTTGGATGAGCCTTTGTCAGAGGTGATTGAAATGACTTCAGCAAATTGAATTTGGCCGGTTGCCTTTGATTTTTTCAACCTGCCCCGCCACAAATAAAAAGAAGATTCGGCGAGGCGATTGGCTTTGCAGAAATCATGGATGGTGAGGCCACTTTGGGCCTGGGCGTCGATGACTTGCTGCCAGAACCGGCATTTTTCAGAGTGATCGAGAGGAATGAGCTGGTTGGGCATGGTTTATTGTTCCTGAAGTGCGATTGATCACGTCAACAAGAATCAAATTACCAAACCCGACAAGATGTAATTCACCGGACGGATACGAAAACTTATTAAACCGGAAGTGTGTATAGGTCGGTTAAAAACGTATTAAAACCAACCCTGCATAGGCCTTCGGGATATATCTGTTCAGAAACAGGCCACATGCAGGCCAGGATTTTGGAGCCAGAAAAGGGATGTATCAATCACGTTACGCGGCGGGTGTAATTGACGCGACGCCCACGCTGGAAGGTGGAGATGTTCAGATCAAGCACATTGATCTTGCCGTCGCCATTCAAGTCGCCGACCCAGTTATAAGCGGCCAGCGGATTAGAGCTCGTCGCGCTCATATTGCCATTGACGTACGTCAGATTCGACGCATTCTGGTAACGCCATGCCCCGCTGGTCAGCACCGACTGAATCAGGCCAGTGTCAAGTGCATTCACCATGCCATCGCCATTGGCATCGCCCAGCAGACGGTGGAAGGTGTATGTTGGCACCGTCACGTTGGCGTTGGTCGTGTTTGCAAGCTGATAAACACCATCGTAAGTTGTCGTCGCAGGCTGATTGCCCAGGCCGCCCGGGCCAAAGTCGATCGTGTAGCCGACGGGTGTCGTATAGACGTTCGGGTTATTGAATGTCAGATAGTTGTTGGCATCCGTGATATTCGCCCCGCCGGCAGCATTGGCACTCCGGGTGCGTGTCATCGTGAAATTGGCCAGGAAATTTCCTGGGTTATAGCCCAGTGTCGTCAGGTTCGCTTCGCTTAAGACCACGTCCATATAGCGAACGTAAGAACGATTAATCGACTGCCGCTGAAGGGCCACACCAATCACACCCATGTAGGGGTAATTATAGATGGACGCATCGTCTGTCTGCGTAATATTCGCCTGGAATGGGCCGGGATTGCGATTTGCCCAGACCGGCACCGTGATATTACCATTACTGTCGGAATAAACGGTGATCGTCCGGTTGCTAAAGTTGGCATTATCAAATCGACCGCTGGCGATATTGCAATTCGTTACATCGGCCGGAAGTGTGATGATTACAGGCACATTCGCCACGCCAGTTGTATTATTCGTACCGCCCAGAATGCGGAATTGCAATCCGCCAGCGAACGAGCTATTCGCATTAGTCGTAAGGTTTGTACTGGTGACTGAGATATTGCCTGTGGCCACACGAACAATGAGATCATTGCCGGATGAATTCGGGAGATAATTCCCTGCTGAGCCGTTGTAGTTGATCTGCAGAGGCGCGCCGTTACTGGTGAATTTTTGACGCTGTGCAAGACCCGAGAAATTGCCCGATATATAGCCAGAGCTGGTTTTATTGATGAGCGTCAGGCCATCACCATAAATCATATTACCCGGTGCAACGAGTATCAGATTCGCAGCGGTGTTAATGGTGACCGATCCGCCAGCATTAATCGCGCTAAACTCTGTTTTACTAATACCAGAGGCATTCCATACTGAGCCGCTATTGAAGGCCAGAGCACCGCTGACAGTCGTACCATTGCTGCTGGTGTAAAGCGTACCGCCGTTGTTAATCGTGAGTGAGCCAAAAACACCGTTGGAATACAGGTTACCACCATTGACAATGGCTGCACCGGTCACATTCCCACCGGTTTGGATATTGGCTGATCCACCGGCGACCGTCAGTGTATTGAGAATACCAGTTACGACAAGATTACCGCTATTGACAGTCGTCGCACCGGTGACATTGCCACTTGACTGAATATTCGCACTGGCCCCACCACCATCGATCGTCAGGTTGGTGAGAAGCTGGGAGCTATAATCAAAAGAGCCATTGCTGATAACCATATTGGCCGGGCTGAAACTACCGGTAATAAAAATCTGGTTGGTCGTCGCTATATTTACCGTGCCAGAGATGCTCGTATTATTGAGCGTTATGTTACTCGTATCGGCAATTGTCAGATTCGTGCCAGTGGCCGTTATGGTGTTGAAATTATTTGTTGCATTATTCAGCGTAATATTGCCGCTGGTGCCCGTGCCGCCCGATATGAAATTGGCAGTACCTGAAACGGCCAGATTACCACCTGTTTGGGTAATCGCCCCTCCTGAAATCAGCGTCAGGTTCGTGCCCAGCGTGGCATTGGTGCGTGTGATCGCCGCCGTGTTTACAATTGCTGCGGTATTGCTGTTAATCGTCAGCGTGCCGGCCGTAATCTGATTAATTTCTGTGTTACTCAGGCCGAGGTTGGAAGAGCTATCAAGTCCACCCAAATCAACTCCTGCACCCAGCGTCTGAATGGTGACATTTCCGGCCGTTGTCGCATTGACCGTGCCCGTCAGGTTCACGCTGTTGGCCGTGAGTCTGATTTGGCCGCCGTTGCTGGCAATTTGGTCGCCTGAACTGTACAAAAGAATTCCAGTTCCCGATTGATTTGCGGTAACGCCCGTGATCGTGACATTACCGGAACCGGTAGATGAGACATTGGCTGAATTATGAAGATAAACGCCTCTGGAATAGCAGGCCGTGCCGCAAGAGGTGCCATTGATCGTCAGGCTGCCGGAACTGGTGGTGGCTGACGAGAAGTTAATAATCACACCACGAGCATAATCTGTCCCATTTGCGGCTGTGCCGGTGATCGTGACATTACCGGCACCAGAGGATGAAACATTGGCTGAGCTTCTGAGATAAACTCCTCTGGAATTCGTTCCCGTACCACACGAGGTGCCATTGATCGTCAAAGCGCCGTTTACGGTTGTTACGCAGGCAGCACTGGCAAGAATCCCAATAGCATTAATATCTATGCCATTACCGCTCACGCCGGTAATGCTCACCTCGCCCAAACCTATTGTTGCAATTCTGGAAGATGTAATATTAACGCCCGTCTTATTGGAGCCGCCACCACCTCTGCCATCGAGCGTGATATTCCCGCCCGTCGTATTCACATTTACGCCGGAACCGCTGATGCAGACCCCATCAAAAGCACCCGCCTGATAAACCCCGCCGCCGTTACCATAAATTTCGATATTTCCGGCGGATGTCAGGATATTGGCCGTGACTTGCACGTTTCGCCCGGTGAGCGAAACCCCGCCTGAGCCGCCGGTGGCGTTAATTGGGCCGGTAACGGAAATGCAACTGGTGGATTGATTGACGACTGCTGAAAGGGAGTTGGCTGTGGTAGCCTCGATTACCAGATTTGATTCAAGGCTGGAAATCGTAATGATATTGGCACTATTACCTGAAAGCGTGCTCGTAAGCCGCCCACCAGTCACTGTCAAGTTTGCCCCGCCTGTCACATAAACCGCATTACCCAGCGT
>JBILGL010000292.1:0-5751 GCA_044351075.1 Isosphaeraceae bacterium
CCGGCTATCTTCTGCCCTGGGATCAGCTGGCGATCTGGGCGATTACGGTCGGATCGAACATGGCGCGTGCCACGCCGGGTGTTGGTGTGGAAGGCCCGGGGGCTTCCCTGTTAGTATTGAACGGGGTTCCGTTGGTCACGAGTTATTCCGACGCGAAATTTGCGCTTTTATCTGGCCGGTCGGTGGGCGAGATGACGCTGAACCGGTTCTATGTGCTTCACTGCGTTGCCATTCCACTGGCGGTGAGCCTTCTGATCATGATTCATTTCTGGCGTGTGCGTAAGGATGGCGGCATATCGGGGCCGATGTAAGTCGCTGTCAAACTTTGGGCCAGCTGTATGAAGGATCGGCTGGCCTTATCGTACATCTAATGCATAATTCTTGGAAAAGAGTGGGCTTGAGTCGATGAATCACCATCCCGATCTGACTGCCGGTGTGATGGCCGGCCTCTCCTGGTACTATCTGCTTGCCGGGCTTCTCAATGCCTGTGCGGCTGGTTATATCTCCTATTCCGAACTGGTATCTGAAGGGGCAAGCCGAGAAGGTCTGGCCCCTAAAACCCGATTCATGCCCTCTTGGCTGAAGAATTCTCTCTGGCTTTTTTATGGTGTGGGCGGTCTGGCGACCATTGTTAGTCCACATGTTGGATTCTGGTTGATCACAATCGGATCGTCCTTGCTTTCAATCGCTTCGGCTGCCGATGCCGCTTTTTATGCCGAGCATGATGCCGAACATCAGGGTGATAAAAAGCCGAGTCTGAATGATCACCAGCCTTCGGTTGGAATTGGTGGTCCGCTGAACCGTGCCATCTGGTCATCGGTCTGGGCATTATTTGCCATGCTCTTCTCGATCATGGGCGTGATTTATGCCCTTGGTGCGGAATATGCGATGCCCCAGTTCATTCGCGATGCGATTGATGCGGCTTCTGGTGCGACAAGCTTTTTCACGATTTCCACACTCGCGTTTGTTGGAATGATCGTTTACAGACGATTCCTTGCAAATGGTCTGGTTGCATGGTTTGGCCTTAATCTTTCATTACTCTTTTTCGGTCTGTCAATGACCGATTATGACTTCCGCGACATTGTGACCAAACCTGATAATGTGCCCATTATCGGTTTGATTTACCTCGTAGCTTACTTCACCTGGCTTGGTCTGCGTCGTGCGGTGATTAACGATGCCCGCATGGAAAAGGGTCTGCCGACGCTGGAAGAGCTCGGCATGGAGAAGACCCTGACCTGGCCAGACCTGGTTTACACCGAATTGATTGCGTTGGTTATTGGAACGGTCGCACTGATCGCCTGGGCGATTGTGCTGCAGGCTCCGCTTGAGCAACCTGCAAGTTCCACACAGGCACCGAATCCTTCGAAGGCTCCGTGGTACTTTCTGGGGTTGCAGGAGATGCTGGTCTATTTTGACCCCTGGATGGCGGGAGTTGTATTGCCGACGTTTATCGTCATCGGCATGATGGCTATGCCGTATATCGATAACAATAAGGCCGGCAATGGATATTACACGATCCGTCAGCGAATGTTTGCCTATGCCACATTTCAATACGGGTTTCTCGTGTTGTGGGTTGTGTTGATTCTGCTTGGCACATTCCTGCGTGGACCAAACTGGAATTTCTTTGGTCCTTATGAGTATTGGGATCTGCATAAGCTGGAACCGCTCAATAACGTCAATCTCTCTGATATCTTCTGGATTCAGTTCCTGCGACAGAGTCGCCCGAGTGCGATCCTGATTCGTGAGATGCCGGGAATTATCCTGACGGTTGGCTATTTTGCGGTGATTCCTGCTCTTATGTATCTGGCCTTTTTCAAGAAGTATGTCGCAGAAGCCGGTTTTATCCGTTACTCGGTTCTTGCCATGCTGCTGCTGTTTATGGCCAGCCTGCCGATCAAGATGGTTTTGAGATGGACAATCAACCTGAAGTATATCGTGGCCATCCCCGAATACTTCTTCAATATTTGAGATTTAATGCTGTCATCCGGCGGCGGATGACAGTCCTTCTGCCCGGTCTGATGAATGTGAAGTGAGTCGAAATTTCCGCCCAGGTTCATTCCCGATCGTGATCGTGTGAATGACAAACCAAGAGAAAAGAAATTTCGCCCAACGGACGAGGATAGCTGACGACCATGCCCGCCACTGAAGAAACATACCGCAAAACATCAACACTCCATGTGGTGTTCGCTGTTTCGAGCATCGCCTTTCTCGCTGCAACTTTCTGGATGATCGCTTCAGATCACATTCGCCCGTGGAAGAAGATCCAGCGGGAGTTTCAGAAAGTTGAAACGTCCAAACTGGCTGAGAATGAAGAGCAGAAAAAACTCGAATTGATTGAGAAGCACAAGAAAGAGCTTGATGCAGTCAATTCGAAGATTTCTCAGGCTGAAGCGACGGCAAATCAGAATGGTCCGGCCATTGCTGTGAAAGAGTCAGAGATTAAGTCACTGACCGGTCAGTTCACAGACATTGACACAAAGCGCCGGTTTCAGAAGGCCGAGCTTGACAGCCTTCGTTCGCTTTATGACGGCATGATTGACAGGGGCGAGGAAGCCAATGCCCGTCGTTACATTCAATCAACGATCATTCCTGCCGAAAAGAAGTTGAATGAACTGACTGTGACTTATCAGGCTAAGTCTGATGAACTTGATAAGGCCACCAAGGAGTTGAAGGGCCTTCGCGGCAACATGGAGGAGCTGGTCAAGGAAAAGGACCGGCTTGAGATTGAGGTAAACCGGGTTCGCCGAACTCTGGCTGAGAAAGATAAGATTTACGGTGAAGGTGGGATTATCAACAAGCTGGCGGCCATGATTCGTGGCTTGCCGGGGCTTGATCTGGCTGCTCCACCCCAGCGTATTCAGCAGATCAGTCTGCCTGAGCTGACAATCAACTATAATTTTAAGGAAGTTCCCCGGTACGACCGTTGTACGACATGTCACCAGTCGATTGATAAGCTTGGCTATGCACATGGTGAAAAAGGCAATGAAGCCCTCAAGGCGGTCTTTCATTCGCATCCGCAGCTGACAACTGGTGCGACAACGATTGATCCGAAGGGGAACACTGTTAAGGCAGGTCTCTATCTGGACGCCAACGGCCCGCATCCGATTAATAAATTCGGCTGTACGGTCTGTCATGGTGGTCAGGGATCGGGCACGGATTTCACTTATTCTTCGCATGAACCGTCTGATCTGAAAGAAAAGCACGAATGGGAAGAAAACCATAACTGGCACGAGATGCACCACTGGGATTTCCCGATGTTGCCGTCTCGTTTCATTGAAAGCTCGTGCCTGAAGTGCCATACGCAGGTTACCGATATTCCGGATGCGAAGAAACTGCAGGCCGGTTTTAACAGAATCACGAAGTTTGGCTGCACTGGCTGTCATACAGTTGGTGGACCTGGGGCGACGGGCCCAGACCTGACGGACAATCGACCGGTCGGTCCGAATCTGAAGCATATTGCTGCCAAAACGCCCGCTGACTGGACGGCCAAGTGGATCAATAATCCGCATACATTCCGGCCTGATACACGCATGCCAGCTTTCTACGGTCTGACCAACAATAACGCCCCGGGCGATCAGCCGAAGAATCAGGCCGAAGTTCATGCCATTACGGCTTATCTTTATGCCAAGAGTTCGAAGCCGGCAGGTTTCCAGGATGTGAAGGGTGAGGCGAATGCCGAAGCCGGTCGTAGTCTCTTCATGCAGAAGGGTTGTACGGCCTGTCATTCCCATTCGGAATTTCCGGCTGAGAAGTTTCCGAAGCAGGTTCAGGAGTATGTCGCTGCTGATTACGGCCCGAATCTTTCGAACGTGGCTGCCAAGTTCCCTGATCAGAAGGCAGGGCTTTCGTGGCTGGCGAACTGGATTCATGCCCCTGAAAAGTATCATGCCCAGACATTAATGCCGAATTTGCAAATTTCGATGGAAGATTCGGCCAATATTGCGGCATGGCTGCTTTCGGTTAAGCCTTCCGTTCCAGCAAAGTTTGATGAATTGCCGCCTGTGAGTTCGCCGGAAGTGAGCAAGGCTCTCAATGAACTTGTTTCGCTTTACAAGCGGAAGAGTGGTACGGCACTGGTCGATCTGGACTCGACGGTGGGCAAGATGTCAACCGACGAGAAACTTGTGTATCTGGGTGAGAAGTCAATCAGCAGGCTTGGCTGCTATGGATGTCACTCAATTTCCGGGTTTGAAAATGCCAAGCCGATTGGTACGCCGCTGAATGGCTGGGGTTCGAAGAGCCCGACCAAACTTGACTTCGGGCACATCACGGAATATCTGATCGATCAGCCTGAGGAGCATGGCAAGCGGGATGGTACGGATGAGTATTATTCCGAGAAGCTGACCGAGCATACCCGCATGGGCTTCCTTTACCAGAAGCTGCATCGTCCTCGAAGCTATGACTACAAGAAGACGAACGAAAACCTGAAGGATTGGGATGATCGTCTTCGTATGCCACAGTTTGTCTGGGCCAACGATGAAAAGGCTGTGGAAGAGGTGATGACATTTGTTCTGGGTCTTGTCGAAGACAAGATTAACAGCAAATTCCTGCCGAAATATACGCCACAGAAGACTGCTTTGGCGCAGGGCAGGAAGTTGATAGACAGATATAACTGTAAAGGATGCCACGTTCTTGAGATGCCGAAATTTACACTGGCATCGGGAACGAAGCTCAAGGATGCATTGCCGGATCTTGAAACGAATGTTTCGGTGAGTTATGGAGCACGTGCTACGGACTACAAGGGTCTGGTGAAAGATCCTGCACTGGCTTTTGATCCGGAAAAGCAGCCAACGGTTAATGTGGATCTTGCTCTGGATAAGGATTTGACTATCGAAGGGATGCTTCTCTTTGACAGCACCTTGCCAATGACAGAGCCGCAGACGATTCAGGTTTGGCAGCCGGTTACAATTGGCGGTCATAAGTTCCAGGTGGGTGATAATATCACTGTGAATCTGGATAAAGTCTCGCAGGCTCCGGCAGTTGGCGGAGATTTTGCCTGGGTCTTTACGGCCTGGAATCACGCTGAGAACAATGTTGAGTTTCTCAGCCAGTGGAATCGGATGCCGCCGCCTTTACTGCGAGAAGGTCTGAAGGTGCAGACACCATGGCTGACTGCATTCCTGAAGGACCCTTATCCAATCAGGCCTGCTGCGAATCTGCGGATGCCTCGTTTCCATTACAACCCGAATGGAACTGAAGCCGCTGAGATAGCCAATTACTTTGCGGCCAAAGACAATGCAGAATTCCCTTACCAGGCGATACCTCAGCGTGACCAGGCTTATCTTGCTGAGCGTGAAAAAGCGCATGAGAAGTATCTGGCTGGTGGCTGGAACATGATGACCAAGGGGGCCTGTATTCAGTGTCACGTGGTGGGCAAGAATATGCCTGCTGTGACGGCCAACAATGTCAATGGTCCGAATCTGCGTCAGGTGAATAATCGCTTCAGGCCTGAGTATCTGGAGCAGTGGATTGCCAAACCGACCCGGATTTTGCCCTACACGGCAATGCCCCAGAATATTCCGCCGGCAGGTCCTGATGGCCCTGGTTCACCGCCGAGCCTTCAGGGCAAGACGGCCGAACAGGTCACGGCTCTGCGTGATGCTCTCTTGAATTATTCAACAGCCATTGAGCAATCCATGGTGGCTGAAGGTGGAGCCGCACCTGCATCAGCAACTGCCCCGGCCGCTAAGCCTGCTGCTGGTGGCGAATGATATCGAATTGAATCAGAGCCCGGATCTCTGGCATGTCCAT
>JBILGL010000293.1:0-5731 GCA_044351075.1 Isosphaeraceae bacterium
TCATTTTCGAATTGGATCTGGCTCAGGGCGGCCTTCATCGATCCATTGGCAGCAAGGTTGGGCCGGTGGCCATTGCACCCTGAGATGGCAAGCGACAGGCAAACCAGAATCGTGGCCAGCAAAAGCGGCCTGAAGGTGATTCGGGTTTGGATTCGAAGCAAATTAGCCATCAGATCCATCGGGTGATTGGGGATGAGAATCCGGTTCATCCAGATTTATCGGCACGATTCATACAGAATCTTTAACCGTCAGATTTTTCCTGATTTAACATCAATGGTCCGGCCGGTCTTGGCCGACTGGCGACGATGTGAGGCATTTCAGCGCGATGGGCGTGATGCGTTTTGGGCGATTGCCAGCGCCTGTAGATTTTTCGAAGCTGCCTTCTGGTTGCCAGAAAGGCTTGAAGAGCAAGTGTGCAAAGTGAACCAAGGCCAAAACTTGCGAAGATTACCAGCGAGAGCGGGCTGACCCATGTGCCGAAGCCGAACGGCAGAAAAACGCTGACACGCGAGCGATTCATCACGATGAACCAGCTCAGGAGGCCGATCAGCAGCGCGGTAATGACAAGCCAGAAGGCGACCCGCGAGCGGGCGACACGAATGGCGTCAGAGAGTCTTGTCCTCATCACGGATCCTTCCGCGACTAAATGATTGGGAGAGGGCGATTGCAGAATCAACTGGCAAAAATTGGCCTGATTCTGCCTCACACCATTTCAATAAATACCACATAAAATGCGGTGAAGATCTCTTTTGCCCAATATTTCCAGAGCCACGGCCACGACAGAATCGTGAAAGCCGATGCCATGCTTAAATAGGGCCCAAACGGCATTTCATGATCAAGCTGTGTAGATTGCCTGCCTTGAAGCTTCAGCACGCCAAGCCGCACGAGCTTCCAGAGGGCATGCGCCAGCCCAAAAAACGGGGCGAGAAAAAACGCCAGAATCGTTGCCCGCCAGCCGACAAACGCACCGACCACGCCCATCAGCGTGGCATCGCCCAGGCCCATCGCCTCCCGCCGAAAGACGATCGACCCGAAAAAGCGGAAAAAGAGAATGATGCCAAAGCCCGCCGCGATTCCGCCCAGACCAACCAGCAAGCCACTCACGTTTGACGTGGCAAACATCGGCAACGGCCGCCCCATCGGCAAAAGTGTGCCCAGAAGCAGCCCGGCGGCCATGCCCGGGTATGTCACGCTGTCGGTAATAATCATCCAGTCGTAATCCATCATGGTGGCGATCAACAGAAATGTGATCAGCACGGTGCCCAGCACAAGCCGACCGATGTAAATTTCGTCAATATTGCAGCGCCAGCCGAGGTCGGCACAGGTGGCTACGTGAACCAGCAGAAAAAGCAGCCCAAGCGCAAGCTCCATCAAGACATAGCGAGGCGAGATGCGAACGCCGCAGTTGCGACACTCGGCCCTGAGAAGGAGCCAGCCGAAAATCGGCAGATTATCCCGTTTTTTCAGGGCCGTGAGGCAGTTTGGGCAGTGGGAATCGGGCCAGATCACACTTTTGCCCCACGGCAGGCGATAGACGCAGACGTTGGCAAAACTGCCCACCACCGCCCCCAGCCACACAAGGCCAAGGCCAATAAAGAGATGCAGAGCGGGTGTGAAGTGGGGTGTCATGCGATATGATCAAAAAATCAGGAGTCGAGCCGTTTTTCAAACGCAATGTACCAATCCGTCTGGCGAAGCATCTCAATCACGGCTTCGGCGACGGCATCGGTGGAAAGCCTGGCAGAGTCGTTGGCGACATGAACATCGGCAAGCTCGGAATAGAGAGGGGTTCGAAGGGCGATCATCCGCTCGACTTCCTCAGCCAGCGATTGATCGGAAAGTGGCGGCCGCTGCTCGTCGCTGAATGAATCGGCCGTGATCCGGGCTGTGGCAACCTCCGGCGAGACCGCCAGCCAGATGACCATGCCCATTTTTTTGATCATTTCGCGATTCTCAGGCCGCATGATGATACCGCCACCCGTTGCGATGAGTGTCGGCGGAAGCTCTTTGCTGGCCAGCAGATCGGCAAGGGCACGCGTCTCCAAGTCGCGAAATGCCTCTTCGCCCTGATCCGCAAAAATCTCGCGGATCGAACAACCAGCACGCTCCTGAATCTGGATATCCGTGTCAACATATTCCATGCCGAGCAATCGTGCCACGAGCTTGCCGATAGACGTTTTGCCCGAGCCTCGATAGCCAATCAAAACAAGATGCCGGCCGGATTTGGTGAGAGTCGTCTGAGACATGCACATGCTCGTTTCTTACTACTCTTGATCAACCGGCCAGTGCGGCACGAAGGGCCGCGGCCATCGCCTCAACCGGCGGTTCTTTCCCACCGGTGAAGAGCCGAGACTGGAGTGCCGCCTGGCGGATAAACATATCCACCCCTGAAAGCGTGCGGGCCCCGGCGGACCGGGCCGCCATCAGCAGGGCCGTCCATTCCGGAATGTAGATTGTATCAAAAACCACCTGCCCTGCGTGAAAACTCTCGGCGGCCAGTGGCGATACGCCCACATGCGGCGACATGCCCAGCGATGTGCCATTAATGATCACATCTGAAGCTCTGGCGAGTTCGTCGCGCCCTTCCCACAAGGCATAAGCGGCCCCGACTTCGGCTGCCAGCGATTCGGCCCGGCCCGGCGTGCGATTGACAATCGTCAAAAATGCCCCGGCCTGCACCAGCCCAAAAGCCAGAGACCTTGCCACCCCCCCTGCCCCAAGCAGTAGGACGCGGCAACCGGCCAGCGTTGAGCCGGCAGGCAAGCTTTCGGCCAGCGAGCCAAGGGCAGCGTCGAGATCTGTATTGGTGCCTTGCAAGTGATATTTTTTTGGGATGTGATCGGCAACAGGGTTGATCGTCACCGTATTACAACTACCCGTAAGCTGCACCAGTGGGCAGATTTCACTCAGGCCCGCGATGATATTTTCCTTGTGCGGAATCGTGACAGAAAGGCCACGAAAGCCATAATCGCCGCAGCGATCAATAAACCAGCTGAGCTCACGCGGCGGCACACGCACCGGTACATAAGCCATATTCAGGCCATGTTGCCGAAACGCAAGATTATGCACCAGCGGGCTTTTGCTGTGGCCCACCGGGTCGCCAATCACGGCAAAAAGGGCCGTTTCATGATTGATCGACTCATATTCATAAATCTTTTTCAGGTCATCAAACGATAGCATCCCCGGCGCGGGTGCTGTGGCCGATTCCCATGCGGCATACGTCCAGTTCAGACCAAACCGGGCATTGGCCACGCGGGTAAACTGGCCCAGGTCGCCCATGGCCAGGCCCATCATGGGGCGAAGCGGCTGAAACTGGCGGATGCAGTCGAGCAGGCGGAATGAATCATGAAGGCTGCGGGCCATCACGGCCATTTTGATAAGGTCGGCATCGCCATCCGCACAGGCCTGGGCGATTTCGCCCAACTGTTCGGGTGTGCCGGCCATATCATGAAACGAAACGACGCGGCGGCTGGTGCCCGTGCGGGGCATTTCTCGGGCGACATCCACTTCGATATCGACCCAGTCGGCGGCCTGAGCGGCGGCTTCCTGCAAGAGCTGGCGGCGAGCGTTTTCATCGCCCGACCAGCGGCCGCCATCGATGGTGCGCCTGGCGGTGATGAGCACGGGCGTGGGCTTGTCTCGCAGGAGCGTGGGCCAGTCAACAGGCTCGGAAAGATAATCAAGCCGCAGCTCGGCCAGCCTTGCCCCGGCCGCAGCGGCCCTTTGCCACGATTCCCGCAGCTCCCGGTTTGTCTCTTTGGCAATCGTTACGCAGATCATTTGTGATGGCTTGGTTTCAAGTGGTCTGGTCTGGTTTATTTTGGGTCAGCTGGCGCGTGATTGAGTGATGAATTTTTCACAAGGGTTATTCTGATGAAAAGAATGAAATAATGCGAGACGGGAAGAAATTGTTATCTGCTGAATGCTCGCTTTTTTTGAAATATGATTCCTGCAGGTTTATCGAATGAAGTGGGATTGATGAACATTTGTTTTGATAATCCTTCAAAAGTCGTTTAAACAATTGAGAAATATGTCTTGAATCACTTATTACATATCCGTCTTGAAATGATCAGAAATATTATCAAATTTCTTCTTTTCTTGTTGACAAATGATCGATTACCGGTGTAAAGTCAAACTCAGCGAATAGTATTCTAAAGTCATTCTATTCTGATAAATGAGCTCATGTATGTTCAATGCTATGCATTCATATAATTTTCGAAATCTGCTTCGTGCCCTTTTGTTTTCTGCAATCCAAGTCTTTTTATTGTCAATTTTGTTCACAGCGGTTTCCATTATTTTCATGTATTTCTGGTTCGGAACGTTGAAAGCTGGCAGAGCTTGGATTTCTGGTGAAACCGTGATTGTTGATGAAGCAATGTATGAATCGACTTATGAGAGTGGGCAAAAATTTGCAGGGCTCACATACTTGTTAAGAAATCTGAGCGCGTATTCAATTCCGATCATCGGGTCCTCTGCATCTTGTTCATGTGCATTAATTGGAGATATACCGTCTTCAATCCCGCCTTTTGGGGTTGTCAACCTTAATGGGCTGGTAAAACTTGATAGAAAAAGTGGTCGCGATATTAGTGGCACGTTGGTGATCTATGTGGGGCGGAATATTCGTTCTGAAATCCCATTGACCTATACGCTGAAACCAGAAGATCGCAAAGAAAGGTAGATCTCTTTATTCATTTTTCTTATTGATATTACAGGAAAATGAATTCGTTAGTGATATTCTTTTGAGTGTCGTGTGTCCTATCGTGATATAACACATTTTCGGAGATTGTTCGTCATGACAAATCGATATCAGTTTGCTTCAAAGGTCTGTTTCTCAATATCCTTAGCAATGGCATGGCTCATACTTTTCTGTTTGCAGTCAAATGCAAATTATCGTTTAATGCCAATTTTTTGTGTGCCGGAGGGCCCCCCAGGAGCGCAGTACTGTGACTACGAGTCAATATGTTTAAATAATCCAGGAGTTCCATGTCAGAAATTTTATGATCCCTTTACAGATGATTGTTTTTGCGATTGTCGATATTTATTGCCGCCAGATGATTGCTTATTGTAAGAAAAAGCAATCAGGAGTTGCATAAAACCAATTTCATCCATTTGCAGTGGGTGTCATAGCTACTGCTTCATTACTAGATGATTTTTTGAGGGTAAATCATGAAGATACAACGAGCTTTTCGACGTGGGATAATTCTTCAATTTTGTTTGGCCATGACTATAGCTGCGATAACAAACGCCGATGAACAGACCAAGCAGAGATTTCTTATACAATATGCTCGCGAATCGAAAATCTTGAGAGATCGGTGGGCGAATTGTTCAGGGAATTACGTGATCGTTTCCCCTGAAGGTAAAAAAGTTGCTGCTGGTTTTGACGCCCGGTTCGTTCGCTCGAATAGTTTGGAAAAAGTTGAACTAAGGGGTGAAATACCGGCACAAAAAGAGCCAGTAAAATTAACTACTGTCGAAAAAGTGGGAGATGACGGGTCGTATTTTATGCTTGTCAGAAACGGTAAGGATGCTAAATTTCAGGCTAGAGCGATTCAAGCGGATGAAAGGACGCTGAATCTATATGAGCAAAAAGCGGGACGAATTATCAGGGCAAATCTTGGTGGTGTCAGAAAACCGCTCATCACAATGATCGAAGAGAAAACAGCTGAGCTTATTGATGCAAATCAAGTGGCTGGCGAGAAAAACATGATTGAAGCTTCTTTTAAAGTGAATA
>JBILGL010000373.1:0-4900 GCA_044351075.1 Isosphaeraceae bacterium
TGAGCCCCAGCCCGCACTGCAACGTTAATACCGATCAGTTCGCCACGGATGTTGATGAGCGGGCCGCCGGAATTACCCGGGTTAATGCAGGCATCGGTCTGAATCAGGTTTCGATAAACCTGGTCGTCTGATAGAGTCACATTACGGCCAAGCTGGCTGATAATGCCTACAGAAACCGTATTTTCATAGCCAAAGGCATTGCCGATGGTGATGACGTCTTCACCGATCATCAGGTCTGACGATGTTCCGACCACTGCTTCGGAGAGAGGCGTTGGCGAGTCAACCTTGAGGATGGCCAAATCCATGTTCGGGTCAGCCTGCACCACCCGGGCCGGCAACGTCGTATTATTGTGCAGCCGCACTTCGATACCTTCAACGCGATCCACCACATGAAAATTGGTGATGATAAAGCCGCGACTGTCGAGAATCACACCGGTGCCCATGCCACTGACACGGCTTCGGTTTGATTCTTCAGGAGCAAAAGGCCATCTTGCGTTTGAAGCCGCCAGTTTTTCGCTGGCAATGGATACCACTGCCGGCTGAATCCGGGCCACTGCATCAACCACCGCGGTTCGCCGTGAAGGCGACGCAGCGGAAATATGTGGCAAAGGGAAGGCAACCATAAGCAGGAGAAGACTGGACATCAGTGCCGAAATGGGCCTGATGGACCAGATGCCAGGTTGATCGCTATTTGACAATGTCACTTTCGAGAGTCCTCCATGACGGACTCGCACATCTTGCTACGCTTGAGCCAGCCAGTCCGTTTCCGTCGAGAGAATCGCCGGGAACAACTGCCGGGCTCGAACGCATCCGCACCACTTCCGTGTGATGTGACGCGGCCCCCTCCGCCGTAGTGGATCGGAAAGTTCGTCTGACCTGATTTCAGATCCGACTCCCCCCGGAGCCGCCTGATTCAGAGCATTTCTGCCAGAACTCAGACGCATCCTTCCGTTCCAAAACTATCCATCGGCAACTTTCGCTGTTTTCCTATCCCACCAAACCTATGAAAAACCACCCTTCTTACCAATCATGCCGACTTCTCCGAAAATCTTGCCTAAATTAACTTCGGTTGTATCGGGTGTATCGATTGGGAGAGTATAAGGCGGATCTGGACTGGGTTTGCAAAATATGGGCGACACGGCGAGCGCCATCGGGTGAAATATTGGGCGGGGCGGGGCGTTTGGCGATGGCTTTCACCATTATCTCTTTAAAATCAAGGTGGTTAAAGCAAACTTCACTGACTGGGTAGCCTCCTTCCCAGCTCTTCAGGGCGTGATCAAGGGCTGGGAATTCGGCGAAGCCGGGGCGGGGCGGGTAAATAACAGGCGTGCCGACGGACATGGCCTCAACCACTGCGCCATAGCCTGCTTTAACGATGGCCAGATCAACACTTCGGAGCAGATCGGCACCGCTGAAGCGGTCAGGGCTGACGATGAAAAACCGGCCCGGCATTGGCACACCTGGCGGATGAAATCCAATCAGAACGACATCTTTCGGAAGCACCTTAAGATTATCCCAATGAAGATCTTCCACACCATATCGGCCGACATAGAAATAGACAAGCCGGTCTGATGGCAAAAGACCAAGTTCCTGAACGAGTGCCGCACGAATATCATTGCCCGGATTCACCACCATGCCGACATCAAGCGACTGCGCACCAATGCCACTCATTTCTGTAAATGGCCAGAACTTGAGCAGGGTTGCTCGGGTGCTGGCGGTTTGCATGTCGGCAATGATGGCTTCGTATTGATGGCGTTGGGCGGACGAAAAAGAGGCTGCTTCAGGGGCAGCTAGCAAGTCGGCATAAATCTCAACCCACGTGAAATTTGCGCCCAGAAAGGCAGGTATTCCTGCTTGATCAGCCAACCGCAGGGGAATAAGCGATGAATCTGCATAAACAACTGTGGTGCGTGAAGTTTGGAGCCATTTGATTTCTTGATCGGCGGCGGCGAGGATTTCCCCGTAGCGGCGCTGGAGTCGATCAAAAGTACCTGGCCAGTCTGTTCGGCTGTTCTGGCCCGGCGGACTGAGCACACCGAGATCGCTGGGAAAGTGGCCGAAGTGGACCTCGCGTATGAGCCGCTCGCGAAAAGCGGGCCAAAGTTCTGTGTCGCACCGGATGGTGACTTGATGCTCGGGATCGATTTCGTTGATCACAGCGACCATGCGATTGACATGGCCATAGCCGTGATTAGTGACATAAGCTGCAATATGGTTTTGTTTTACAGACAATGTCGAAGTCCATGAGTCGAGTCGTGGATTGCCATTTCAGTTCAAACATAGCATTGATTAGCCACTGTTTGAAACCAGCCTCTGGCGAGCGATGGTCTTGAAGGGTAGTCTGATTTGGATAAAGACAACTCGGCTAACGCCATTAGTCGTGATAGACCTCAATAAATCAAACAGGTACGAAACAGAAAAGGCGAAGAAATGACCAGACGCTTTTTATTCCAACTACTGATTCTGGTGTCTCTTACATTAATGGCTACCGGCCCGTTTCAGGCAAGTGCCACGGCGGAACTAAATGCGGCCGATGAGGCCAGACCGAACGTAATTATTTTTCTGGCGGATGATCTGGGCTATGGCGACTTGGCCTGTTTTGGAAACAAGATTATTAAAACGCCAAATCTCGATAAATTCGCCACACAAGGCCTGAAGCTCACCCAGTGCTATTCAGCCAGTGCCGTCTGTTCGCCCAGTCGATCGGCCATTCTGACGGGCCGCACGCCCTACCGCAACGGCGTTTTTACCTGGATTCCCGAGAATCGGCTACCGTTTCTGCGAACTTCTGAAATCACTTCCGCAAAGCTCTTAAAAGAAGCAGGTTATGACACAGGCCACTTCGGCAAATGGCACTTAAATGGGTATTTCAACAAACCGCAGCACCCGCAACCACCAGATCATGGTTTTAACTATTGGTTCAGTACCCAGAATAATGCCGCGCCAAGTCATAAAAACCCGAATAATTTCGTGCGAAACGGGCAGGAAGTCGGCCAGATGGAAGGCTTTTCAGCTCCATTGGTCGTGGATGAAGCCATCAGCTGGCTGAAGACCAAGCGCGACCCGAAGAAGCCGTTTTTTATCTGTGTCTGGACACACGAACCGCACTTGCCGATTGAAAGTGACCCGCAATTTCAGGCACCTTACAGCCAAATCGAAAACCCGGACATCCGCCAGCACCACGGCAACGTCACGCAGATGGATCATGCCTTCGGCAAGCTGATGGCAGCGGTGGATGAACTTAAGCTGCAAGATAATACCTTTGTTGCCTTTACTGCCGACAACGGCCCGGAAGGTAACGGCGATAATGGCCGTACACGGGGATCAACCGGGGGCTTGCGGGGCCGCAAACGGGATGTTTACGAAGGTGGTATTCGCGTGCCCGGTATAGTTCGCTGGCCAGGGCATGTCAAGCCAGGCAGCACAAGCGATACGCCAGTGATTGGATCAGATCTGTTCGTGACCACCTGCGAACTGGCAGGTGTGAAGGTACCGGCAGATCGTGTGATCGATGGCGGCAGCCTGATGGGACTGCTCACAAAAGGCGATGCTGTTTCCCGACAGAAGCCACTTTATTGGCGATGCCCCATTGCCCGCAGCGAAATTAAAACCGCCATGCGAATTGGCGACTGGAAAATTGTTTCGACCGAAAACCTATCCCGCATGGAGCTTTACAACCTGAAGGACGACCCGACTGAATCAACGGACCTGCGGGAAAAGAATCCAGAAAAATTCGCGGAAATGAAATCGGCACTCGTTTCGCTCAATACAGAAATTGAGGCAGAGGGCCCAAAATGGTGGCAAGGCTACGAAGAAAACGCCGCCGCTGCCAAAAAGAAAGCAGCAAGCAAAAAAGCTCAGGCCAAGAAAAAAGCCACCACTAAGAAAGAGTCGGACTGAGTTTCGACTCTCTTCATTTCCCACCATTCAAAATACCACAGGCATATCGATGAAACTGACTCAAACCAAGGCATGGAAAGATCTTCAAGAGCATTTCAAATCGATTGAAAATCTCCACTTAAGAGAGCTTTTCGCGGAAGATGCCCACCGGGGTGAGCGACTGACGGCCGAAGGTGCGGGGATATTTCTTGACTTTTCCAAAAATCGCTTGAACGACGAAACGCTTAAACGGCTTTTCGCACTGGCCGATGCCGTGAATCTTCGTGGCAAGATCGACGCCATGTTCAGCGGCGAGAAGATCAATAATACGGAGCATCGGTCAGTGCTTCACACGGCGCTGCGGGCTCCGGCAGATGCGACGGTATTGAGCGATGGCGTGAATGTGGTTCCCGAAGTGCATGCTGTGCTTGAACGTATGGGTGAATTTTCGGATCGGGTTCGGTCTGGCAGTTGGCGAGGGGCAACAGACCGAAAGATTAGCCGCATTATTAATATCGGGATCGGCGGATCCGACCTTGGGCCTCACCTATGTTATGACGCATTAAGGCATTACAGCGATCGTTCCATAAGTGTTGTATTTGTCTCGAATGTTGATGGGACTGACATAGCCGAAGCCCTGCGTGGCAGTAATCCGGCCGAGACGCTCTTTATTGTTGCGTCCAAGACATTTACCACACAGGAGACAATGGCTAACGCCCGCACTGCGAGGCAATGGCTGGTCAATGCCCTTGGCGAAGCGGCAGTGGCTCATCATTTCGTGGCGGTAAGTACAAATGCCGCTGAGGTTTCCAAATTTGGTATCGATACAGCCAATATGTTCGGGTTTTGGGACTGGGTCGGCGGGCGTTATTCTGTGGATTCGGCAATTGGCCTTTCGCTGATGATTGCCATTGGTCGAGATGCATTTAGCGAATTTCTCGCTGGTTTTCGTGCGATGGACGATCATTTTCGCACATCGCTCTGGGCTGAAAATTTGCCAGTTCTTCTCGGCCTGATTGGC
>JBILGL010000532.1:0-3415 GCA_044351075.1 Isosphaeraceae bacterium
TGCCAAAAGTCAAAGACCTGCTTGCATGATCTTTTCATGCAGTTATGTCAATTACTATAGTCGAAAGGCTCTGGCAACAGAGCCTTTTTTAATCAGTTCTCCCAACGATTTCATTTTGAAATAATTGTAATTTTCCATCTTTACCCAGTAGATAATCATCGTCGAGAAGTATTGATACGACGAAAGGCTAGAGTAGCCACCTGCTTAAGTTTATCGTGGTGCTCTTACAAAGTGGTGATTTCATGTGATTGGCACGTTGCAAGTGCCCTTTGTTTCCTGTTATTGGTTACAGTGTTGCGAATGAATAGAAAAAGGCTGACCTTCATAAAGAAGATCAGCCTTGAATTGAAATGCAATTAAATTTGCTAATGATGCGAAAATCACCAGATTCTGACACGTTTTTCGGCAGGCAGCCAGAGTTTGTCGCCCTGTTTGACACCAAAGGCTTCGTAAAACTCAGGCAGGTTGCGAATCACGCCGTTGCATCGAAACTCGGGCGGAGAGTGCGAATCAACGGTCAGCCGGCGCATCATTTCAGCGTCGCGGTATTTTGTCCGCCAAATCTGCCCCCAGCCGATGAAAAGCCGCTGCGGGCCAGTCATGCCGTCGATCATCGGCGAAGGCTTGCCGCCCAGCGACCGAATATAAGCCTTATAGCCAATCGAGAGCCCGCCCAAATCGCCGATATTTTCGCCAATAGTCAGCGCCCCGTTGACTTTCTGATCAGGCAACTGCACGGGCGAGAAGCCGTTGTATTGATCGATCAGCATCTTGGCCCTGGCCTCAAACTCTTTGCGATCCTGATCCGTCCACCAATTATTCATATTACCGTCGCCGTCGAATTTCGATCCCTGATCATCAAATCCGTGGCCGATTTCATGACCAATCACAGCGCCAATGCCGCCATAATTCACCGCGTCGTCGGCATTCAGGTCGAAAAATGGGGGCTGTAAAATCGCGGCAGGAAATACAATTTCATTAAGGCCTGGGTTGTAATAGGCATTGACGGTCTGAGGTGTCATGAACCACTCCGACTTATCCACCGGCTTGCCCAGCTTATTGAAATTGCGGGCAATTTCAAACTGATTCGATCGGCGAATATTGCCGACCAGGTCGTCTCTTTTAATCTCGAGCGAAGAATATTCACGCCATTTGTCTGGATAACCAATCTTGGGCGTGAATTTGGAGAGCTTGTCGAGTGCTTTTTTGCGGGTATCGGGGCTCATCCATGAAAGGTCGGTGATGCTTTCTCGGTAGGCTTCCACCAGATTTGCTACCAGCACTTTCATTCGTTCTTTTGCCTCGGGCGGGAAGTGCTTCTGCACATAGATCTTGCCAAGAGCTTCGCCCAATGCTGATTCCACCGCCGCTACGCCACGCTTCCAGCGAGGCCTTTGCTGAGGCGTGCCAGTGAGGGTTTTGCCGTAGAAATTAAAACTTTCATCCACAAAAGCCTTGCCCAGCAGGGCAGAATGCTCTCGCAAAATGTGCCAGCGGGCCCACAGCCGCCAGTCTTCCGCCGAAATGCTCCCGGCCGCTTTGGCCATTGCCTCAAAATAGCTTGGCTCCTGCACGATCAAGTCGCCCAGCTCGCCCGCAGGTTTCCCGACAAATGCCATCGACCATGCCGACCAATCAAAGCCGGGTGTCATGGCGGCCAGCTCGGCGGCGGTTTTCTTGTTGTAAGTCAGGGTGTCGTCGCGGCGGCGAACACGATCCCAGTGGCTCTTGGCCAGAGACGTTTCAACGGCCATGATTTTCTGAGCTTCGGCCGTGGCATTTGCAGAACCGGCCAGCTTGAGGATGTTGCCAATGTGGGCGACATACGCCTGACGAATTTTTTCAAATTTTTCGTCGCGATAGTACGACTCATCAGGCAGGCCAATGCCACCCTGATCGAGATAAACGACGTATCGGGTTGAATCTTTAGCGTCGGTATTCACAAATGCGGAGAAAAGCCCGCCGGTGCCACGGGCGGCAAGCTGACCAAGGGTTTTTGGCAGGTCGGCGGCAGATTTGATGCCATCGGCCAGTGCAAGATCGTCGGCGATTGGGGCAAGGCCGAGCTTTTCAACACGATCTTCGTCCATGAAAGATGCGAAAAGGTCGCCAACTTTCTGAGACTCGCTACCGGGCTTGGCGTCGCCTGATTTGGCTGTCTCTTCAATGATGGCCCGAAGGTCGCTTTCGGCTTTTTCGGCCAGTGCGATAAAGCTGCCATAAGTTGCACGTTCTGCTGGAATATCAGTGGTTCTCAGCCAGGTGCCGTTGATGTAGCGGAAAAAATCGTCCTGAGGACGAACGGCGGAATCACGGGCGGCGGTGTCAACGCCCGACCTGAGCGAAGGCTTTTGTGCCTGAAGTGTAGCCACACCGACAGCGGCAAAGGCAATTGCGGCCAAAAGGATGCGATTCGAACGGAACATCATGCAGTATTCTCCCGGAAAACGGTATCAGACATAGGTTTGATCCACTAGTTTAAACGTTTGTGAGAAAAAAATGCCAGTACGCTGTAAAAAGGAAAGCTGAGGAAATAAAAAATCAAAAACAACTTCTATATGGCCCTTTATTGAAAGGAAATTAACCAAAAGGCGAAAAAAGCTTCTTTTTTTACTTTTTTTGGCAAGTGGATTATTGACCGGTTGGGTCTGCTCGTTCATTCTGTTGAAAGTGGCTGTTTCGTGGTTGCAAGAATGCGGACGAAACTGCCCACATCTCTCTGATTATGCCTCACTCTCCGCTGGTTCCTCTCCGTTCTGCTGGAATTGTTGTCGATCATTCGGAGGCAATTACCGTGTTTCGAATCCGAAGTCTATTTTTACTGGCGGCGATCGCACTGGCCGGCTGTTCCGGCGGCGATGGCCTGGACCGCCAAAGCGTGACTGGTCAGGTTGTCTTTGACGGTCAGCCGCTCAAAGATGGTGAAATCCTGTTTTTCCCGACATCTAATGGTAAGGATGCCATAGCGACCGGGGCCCATATTACAAATGGAAATTATTCCATAAGCAAACAGGAAGGCCCGATTCCGGGCAATTACAAAGTTCAGATCACCGCGGCAGGTGGAGCACAGGCCCCGCCAGCTAATTCCGATGCCATGCCAGGCACCGGCCCAATCCATGCAAAAGAGCTGATTCCTGCCAAATATAATGTGCAAAGCACATTAACGGCAGATGTTAAAACAGGTGAAGCAAACAAATTTGATTTCACTCTCAGCTCAAAATAAAATCAGCTGACCACTGATGAATTCATTGCAGGAAATGCATCTGATTTTGCATTTTCAGCCACTGACAAAATAGAGTTTTATCCGAAGCGACGAGGTCTTTCATCGATGTAAGGAGTTTGCCATGATCCGTTCCCGACGGGGTTTCACCCTGATTGAATTATTGGTCGTTATTGCAATTATTGCAGTGCTCAT
>JBILGL010000294.1:0-5710 GCA_044351075.1 Isosphaeraceae bacterium
GCTTGATGAACCGACAGCAGGGCTTCATCCGGCAGACACCAGTCGATTACTGAATTTAGTGAGATCGCTGCGCGACCGTGGTAATACCGTAGTAGCAGTTGAACATGATATCGATTTTATTAATTCCTGTGATGATCTTATTGATCTTGGCCCTGGCGCTGGTGAACAGGGCGGTAATATCCTTTTCAGTGGAAGTCTGGCTGCATTAAAATCATCTGATACAAACGGCTCAGTCACACAACCGTTTCTCAATGGCAACAGCACTGGAAAATCTTCGAAAAAACTCAAGAAACGGCCGGTTGATGGAGATTTTATTGAAATTACTGGTTGTCGGGGACATTACTTAAAAAATATTGATGTAAGAATCCCGGTTGGAGCGATGACGATCATCGGAGGTGTGAGTGGTTCAGGCAAAACGACTTTACTGGAAAAGACGATAGCACCGGCACTGGCTCAATTAATTGGGCAGGACGCCGAACGGCCTGAACCATTTGATGAAATAAAAGTGAATGGCAATATGCCTCGTGAATCAATTCTGGTGGATGCTTCTTCGATAGGCAGATCCAGCCGATCGAATCCGGCCACTTTCCTGAAAATCATGGATGAAATCCGTAAAGTCTTCGCAGAATTACCCGAAGCAAAATCGAGAAAATTTAATGCAGGCCGATTCAGTTTCAATAATGAGCAGGGGCGTTGTTCAACATGCGAAGGCAATGGTTATCAGACCGTTGAAATGCAATTTCTGGCGGATGTGATGATAAAATGCCCGGATTGCAGAGGCGCACGCTTCAAGCCCGAGGTTCTTGAAATTCAATACCGCGGCAAGTCGATCGCTGATATTTTGGAAATGACTGGCCGGGAAGCCTGGAGTTTCTTCCGTACCAAGACAACTGTACAGACACGTCTGCGATGGCTGATGGACGTCGGACTTGATTATCTGCGACTTGGGCAATCAACAAGCACTCTCTCCGGCGGTGAGGCACAGCGGCTAAAGCTCGCATCTCATCTCTCAAAAGCCGGCGAGGCAGGGCCCGGAACAACAAAATCCGGTCAGGTTGTCTTTATGGACGAACCAACCACCGGCCTCCATCCTGCCGATATTGAAACCGTTTTACAGGCATTTGATGGGCTGGTCGATCGCGGTCACACTCTGGTGATGGTTGAGCATGACCTTGACCTGATCCGTCGTGCGGACTGGCTGATAGAGCTTGGTCCGGGTGCAGGGCATGCCGGTGGCGATCTATTGTATATGGGGCGTCCGGAAGGCCTGAAGGGTAAAAATACTCCAACAGCGATTGCATTAAGTGAAAAATAAAAGAAGCGTAATAAATTACGCTCCTTTGAATTTCATTCTTTAATTCATTTGCATGTTGACAACTGCTGAGTTGATTACTCAGGCAGCGGCTTGCCCTTGGTTTCAGGGGCAAATGGCAGTGCAATTAATCCAATCAGGAAGAATGAGCACATCACCACACCAGCGTAGCGATAGGGCATGGAGTCGTCCACCATGCCGCCAACATTTGCCGTTGCCTTGAAAACATTACTTGTCAAATATCCGAGTGTAAATGGCCCAATGGCTGCAACAAGTCGGCCCACGTTGTAGCAGAAACTGGTGCCTGTTGATCGAAGGCGAGTCGGGAACAATTCAGGGAAGTAAATGGCGAAGCCACCGAAAAGTGCTATCTGGGTGAAACCCATGATCGGGATCATCCAGAAGATCTCGCTGAATTGATCCAGATTCCAGAATGTAAATGCAGTCCAGCACATTGCCAGAATGTAGAAAATGGCAAATGTCGGCCTTCTTCCCAAGCGAGTGTTCGTCAGCCAGCTATAGGCATGAATACCGCAAAACGCACCCATATTTAAAACGAGGGAGTTGATGCCCGTCCAAAGTGCCAGTTTCTTTTGCAGGGCGTCGCCACTGACCCCCTGAGCCACGAAGTGCTTGGAGAAAACGGTTCGAACAAGGTCCGCGCTGAAAAAGCCAATACCCCAAAGGCCAACTACCCCAGCAAAAGCCATCGCCATGCCCGCCAAGGTGTTTTTTCGCCAGCGAGGCGTGCCGAAAAGTTCACTCAGTGAACCAAGTTCCTGGTGCAATTGATCGGATCCAGATTCCCGGGCCTTCGACCATTTCTCAGGCTCTTTCAGCCGTGAACGAATCAAAATTGCCAGCAAAGCCGGACCGGTGCCGATCAGAAACATAATTCGCCATCGTGAAATACCAACATCTTCAACCAACCCCAAACTGATTGAAATCAGAGCTGCTGTGATATTCCCAATCGCCGAAAGTGCCTGAAGCCAGCCCAAAGCATAAGCCCGAGCTCGGTCGGGCATGACTTCCGCCACCAGGGCCACGCCCACAGCAAATTCTCCGCCGACGCCCAGTCCAGTGAGGAATCGGAAAATCATAAAATCTGTCAGACCACTGAAAATTCCGATTTTACCGGAAAACGCGCTTAGTCCAGTGAAAATGGAATACAGCAGAATCGTCATGAGCATTGTTTTGGCCCGGCCGATCTTGTCGCCCAGAATGCCGAAATAGAGCCCACCTATTGCCCAGCCGACCATGAAAACAGATGTCGCCAAACCACCGTAATAATTGATATTCGCTTTAATATCTTCAGGGCTCATGCCGGGTGGCTTGCCGTAAAGCTCTGTGATGGCAGGCATTCGGGCCAGCGTAAAGAGCTGCTGGTCCATCGTGTCAAACAGCCATCCGAGTGCAGCCACAACCAGCACAAACCAGTGATAGCGCGTAAGGCCCTGATGCCATGGGCCACTTTGATCGTCGGGTTTGCTGGCAGTCAGCGATGGGTCGTCGAAGTGCATCTCTATGCTCCGGCATTGGTGACGAGTCAGCGGCAAATAGCTTTAGACCGCGTCTATTTCTCAGAGGAAAGTTGGTCGAAAAACGACCTTTTGGCAGGGCTAAAGCATAGCACGATTCCATACAATTTTGTAGTGTAAAGCGAGATGAGTTTTGGCGAAAGCTGGAAGAACCGGAAAAACGACGAAACTGATGTCGCACAAAGTTGACTTCAACTACCAACTGACAGATGAAAGATTACGAAGAATTTCACTTCTTCTCTGTCTGCTTGTTGCTTTGATCGTGCCGATTGGTTGTGGGTTGCTCTCTTTTGGTATCCTCCCGTCCGGGGTGCCCGGTGAGTGGGAATGGCAAAAGCCGCGAACATCAGCCACCGCCAGCGAGTGGCTATGGGCCGGCATGACAATCTCATTTTATTTGATTGTTCAAAGAATTTTATTTTGGATTGCCTCAAAAAAAAGAGGCGAATTATTTGCCATCGTCTTACTCTTCCCTATCGCAGCGATGGTGCAGGTCGGTCTGCAAAAGGCCGCTCCCGACACTTACGGCCTGGCCAAGTGGCCATTATGTACTTATTTTGAAGGTTCAAGCGGCTATTTTACAGTGGCTGTGAAAGAAGCAGAGGATTTACCCAAATTCCTGACCGAATATCCGGAATGGATCAAGAAACAGGACTGTCTGCATATCGGAACGCATCCACCCGGTCTGATCGTTGAAGCTCGTCTATGGCTTGATTTCTGGCAGTCCCGGCCCGAACTCTCGAAAAAATATCTGAGCCTCCTTCCAATTGAATTTCGTGATGCTGTTCGAAATGCAGCGCCTGGAAAAAGTCTGCCAGTTCATGAGCAAGCCGCTTTAATTTCAATTCCAATGAGCCACTGGCTTTTATGTGCGGCGACTGTATGGCCTCTTTATCTTCTCTGTAAACGGCTTGGATATGACTCAAGAATTGCATTTTCAACAGCTTCTCTCTGGCCCATTCTCCCTTCCGTAGTAATGTTTCAGCCTGCTTCTGATATTACTTTTGGATTTTTTGCCGCTTCTGCCATCGCTTTATCCATTTCAGCCATCGAAACGATTCAGAAAAGGCATTTTATTGAAAATTGCCTCAGTGGGTTGATCATGTCGGTTGGTATGTTTTTGAGTCTCGTATTCCTGCCGATTGGCTTAATCGTCGCCATTTTGACTCTATTGCAAAAGAATTTTATTTTGAAAATTCGATTTGTACGAATACTTTGCACGGGAGCAGGCTTTCTTCTTGGATCGCTGATCTGGGCGGTTGGGACATCTGCCAACCCCTTTTCCATCTGGTATGTAAATCAGCAAAATCACGGTCGATTTTATCTGGAATACCCTCGAAGCTACGGTAAATGGCTGGTCGCTGATCTTGCTGAACTGGCATTTGGAATTGGTTTGCCTTTATTCATTCTTGCAGTCATGTCATTGATTTATTGCATCATCAATAAAAATAAGATCGAAATAAAAAAGATTCAACCTATGCTTATTACATTAATTATTCTGACTGGACTTGCCCTCAGCGGAAAAAGCCTGAGCGAAGTCTCCCGGCTCTGGATTGCATTTTTTCCACTGATATTAAGCGGAATCGGAATATTATTTCAGAAAATCAACTATTCCTATTTTATTACCTGGATTTTATTCTGGACCATGATTCAGGTGATCTGGCTCGAGCAAATCATTCAGCTTGTTTATGCAATATGAAATATCATAATCCTGCTCATGATTAACCTGCCAAAAATTAAAACGATCGTTTATGGACCTGCCTATTTGGATGTGGTCATTCGGGTTGGAGGGCCGCTGGCTAATCAGGGCGAGCCTTCGATTGATCAGGGTGGAACAGCCATTTATCATTCTGATACTCAATTGACTAAAGCCGATGCGCTGTTCATTCTCGACAAACATGGAAATTCAATTAAAATTGAGGGAGTCACCCATCAAGGGCTGACCGGGATTTATCGAATGCTCAGTCCCGATTTTCAGTTTGCAGATCGAGTTGTTTATGCAACTCAAATCGTTGAAGATCTTGGTGGCATGGGTGCAGGGTTTGCAAAACTATTTGAAGGCAATTTAATTTCATGCCTGCCTGTGAGAAAATGTCATATACGTGAAAAAATTGAAAATAAATTGAACCAATACGGCGTGGTGTATCAGCCGATATTAATTAATCACGAAAATGCTGATTGGACACTTCTGATTAGCAGCGGTCGATTTGGCGATAAACTGCCAATTGGCCTGCGCGGATGTCATGATCAATTCTCTGAAAATCAATTGCCAAATGATTTACCGAGTGCTGATTTGGTCATCGTAGCATCGTTAAAGAATGAAATCATGCTTGAAATACTGAGACGCAATTGCAATTCAATTCGTCTGTTGGCCCCGGCACTTCGTAATTGTCAGGCGGTTCAAGGGGCTATTTCACTCTCTGCGCTTGCGACTCATGTAGAGATGCTTACTCTTAATGAAGTGGAGTGGCAGTCTATGGGCGAAAACGATCGCCAGATCTGGCAAGATTCTCATGCAATTCTCTGCATTACCCGCGGGCCTGCAGGCGCAGAAATCAGTTGGCAAGGGCTTGACGGTCGTCGAGAATATCATCATGAACCTGTTTTCGCACGAGCAATTGATCCAGTTGATACGAATCGAGCAGGTGAGGCATTCGGCGGCACTTTGATGAAATACCTGATAAAACAGAACTGGTTTAATACCGAAAAGGTCGATGCAAAACAGAAGATTTTATATGCATCACAACTTGCCGCAGTAGCAGCAGGCCTGACAATTCAGATGCCGGAATTTGCCTTTCCAGGTGAATATCAAATTGAAATGACGCTTCAGTCAGGAATAATCAAATGAAATCGGTTAACA
>JBILGL010000297.1:0-5664 GCA_044351075.1 Isosphaeraceae bacterium
GCGACAACCGGGCGCAGGCCAGTGGTCGTTGAAGCACGCCGAAATCCATCAATCGCCGCTGCATAGTCCCCATTTTTTTCCCGAATCTCAGCTTCCAGATAGGCCGGCGGCATGCCGCCATAGCTTACAGTCTCCACCTCATCGGTTTTAATTGATTCCGCTTTACCGCCCGCTTGAATTCGAATTTCCGACGGAGTTTCGGAACTGATTGTGCCGCGGACAATACGCCCGTTCGTTTGACCGGCTGAGGGACGAAGCCGTAATTCGTCCGTCTGGGCAACAGCTTTCACGGTCATGAAGAAAACAATCAGTGTCGAGAAAGTGAGGATTTTGCGTGTTTCAGGTCGCATCAGCGTGTGGCCCCCGCTTTTTTGGTTGATGGTCCGGAAAGTCTTTTGATTTCCGCATCAAATGCCTGTTTCCATTGGGCTGGGAAGCTTGTGCCGCCAAGCCGCAGCACGCCCGCCAGCGTTTGCCTTGCCGTGGCCGCCTTGCCCTGTTTCTCCAGCACGCCGGCAAACTCCAGCCATGCCTGATAATATTCATCCGGCCGAGGCTTGGCAGTGGCCAGCCGGGTTGTCAGCCCTCGCCAATGGGCGAATGCGTCGTTCAGCTTACCCTGTGCTTCAAGCAGCCGCCCTTTTTCCATGATTACCGGCAGGAGATTGGGAGACTTCGATTCGAGCTCTCGAAGTGTCGATGCGGCGAGTGGATACTGCCCTGCCCTGCGGGCCGCTTCAACGGTTTTGATCTGGCTGCGACTGATGCGCTGGGTGTTGGCGGGATCAGCCTTAAATGATTCATTATCAAGATATTGTGTTTTGATTTTTGAAAGTGTCTGAAGTGCGGCTGCGGATTGGTCATCTTCCAATTGGGCCTCGGCCACCCACTGAAGCGATTGCCAGCTCTCCCCTGCCCGGCTGGACGAAAGTGCTTTCAGGAATGATTGATAGGATTGCCGCACACGAACAAATTTGCCATCGTTGGCCGCTTTGAGCGAAGCCATTTCATCCTGAAGTGACTGACCAAGTTGAAAATAAAGGGCCGAGAGGTCAGCCACATCAAGGCCGCTTTTTTCAGCAGTCGCCAGGTCGGCCAGTGCCTGATCAAGCTGGTCGCTGGCGATCAGTGATCGAACCTTGAGCCTTTGTACACGAGCGTTCAGATCCGCAGGTGCTTTGACGGCGGCTTTTTCGGCATCAGCAATTAATTTCAACGATTCGCCGGCCTTGCCCGTCAGGCTTAAAACATCGGCCAAGTCAAGCTGAGTGGTGATGATTCCTGTATCATCGGCTGGAACGCCCTTGGCCAATCGGCTGGAAAGCGAATTCCGAAAGGCAGTGATCGCCTCGTTTGTGGCCGCTGTGGATGCCGGGCCAGAGAGTGACTGGCTCTTGCGCCAGAGGACAAGCCCCAGCTTGGCCTGAGCTTCGCCGAACTGCTCTGAGTTTTTCCCGACCGACTTCAGGATCGAAGCCGCTTCGTCATACTTACCCTGCCCGCGATAAACTTCACCCAGAGTGACCCGTGCTGTATCGGCCTGAGCCGATTGCGGCCATGTTTTGGCGGTGTATTGGGCCATTTCGATCAGGCGAGTGAGGTCAGAAACAGGATCTACGCTTTTATAGGCATTGTAAGCGTAAGTCATGGCAGCCAGAGCTATTTCGGCGGCATTTGGTGCGAGTGTGTCGCTTGGGTAACGGCGGGCAAGATGCGAACCAAGCACGTAGGCGTCGTAATAGCTCTCGGCCCGGAAGAGGCAGACCGCTTCAAAATAGCGGGCCTTCACATAATTCCCGTTTTCTTTGGCCTTGGCGGCTTTGTTGGCAGCGGCTTCGAAGCATTTTCCGGCTCTGGTGTAGTCCTTCAGCTCCATGGCTTCCTGCCCTGCAGCAAGAGCGGCTGTGTAGTCGAGCTTTTCCGGAGGAATGTCAGGGGCGTTTTTCCGAAGCTGGGCGAGCAGTTTACGGGCCTCTGCCTGATGACGGGAATAGACGCGGATGACTGACCCAAGCCGTTCTCGGGCAACGCGTTCACCAGCGGCCCGTTCATTGGGTGCAGCTTTGGGGAGTTGGAGAATGATATTTCGGGCGAGCTCAAGCTGAACGCCGATGCCGTCCTCAGTTCGGGACTGATCTGGGTAAGCGTCGAGCCAGCGACGGCATTCGTCAGCCGCTAAAGCAAAGTCGCCACGGTCGCGGTAAACAATGATGCGGAAATACATGGCCCGACAGCGAAGTTCACGCAGGGCCGGATCTGCCTGATCAACCAATTCGCCATAAATTCCAGAGGCTTCCGGTAGATTCCCTAGCTCTTGAAGGCATTTAGCCTGCCAGAGACGGGCATTTTGCCCAGCGACCTGTCCACGATTGACCTCATGGAGCTTTCTGAGCGTTTCCATGGCCCTGGTTAAAAGTTTGGTTCGTTCTGGGCTTTTTGCAGGCCATGATTGAGCGTCTTCGTAGTCAATCAGCGCGGTTTGAAGCTCTGCATTCAGTCGGTCAAGCTGGGTGCGTTCGAAGTCAGGGCGGCGAGGATCGTCAGGCAAAACCGGGAGCTTGAACGTCTTTTCACGTGCAGAGAGGCTCGCCAGCAGTGCGGCATTGACTTTTCGTGCTTCCTCCTGCCGTGCCCGCGACTGTTTCAGCAAAACGTCTGTCTGGCTCGCGGTCGGCTGATCCTGCGAATCGACCCATATAAGGTGTGCCAGTTCGATCGTTGCGCGCACTTGAACCAGCCGGGCATCGTCGGCTTTGGCAGGGTCTTTTATTCCGCCGATAGCCACCCTCATTTTCTGGATGGACTGTTCCAGCAGCGTCCGACGACGGGCGAGGTCGGGAGCGGACGAAGCCTCTTCATAGGCGGATCGGGCATCGAGCCATGCAATCTGGCTGGCATCAAGCCGGTTCTGCTTTTTCAGTTCAGCGACATAATCGCCTGCAAGGTCGAAGTAGCCACGTTCCCAGAGCCCTTCGATAAAGCGATCTTCCTGCTTCTTCTGGGCCGCTGTGGCGGCTGAGTTGCGGGATGCTCTGGAAGACTGGGCAAATGATGTTCCCGCAGATTCAATCGTCAGGCAGATTGCCAGCAATAATACTGGGCTGACGATTGATACCCGGAGATGATCGTAAGCAGGGCGCATCTTCCGACCCCAAATCTGATCAGGCCAATTGAGAGTTTATCATTCTACGATTTCAGGACATTATTGTGACAACTTCATCTTAACGGATCAACCCTCTCCGAATATAGGGGATACTCCTTGATTCTCAATTATTACAACCCAATTGGGTTTATTGGAGAATCAAAAGCCATGGCAGTCGTCTGAATCTTATAGATTCAGCACCACTAAGTGCGATATAAATGCAGTTTATTAAGTACTTAATTGAGTTGCAATTCCTATCCAGATACGGAGATTTCGGTTATAGAAATAAAAAGCAAAGAATTAGATTTTCCCGCAAAATATCAATTGAAAATACGGGTCGAAAATTTTAATGCCAGATTGAATGGGAATTGAAATTCGCGATAAGTTAAAATTCTTTTTTAATAAGTTTTGTGAATAAGACTTGAAATGAGGTGTTTGTTGTGAATGATCATTCGAAACAAATCATGACCGCTTGCCGCCTTTATAATGATGGTGTTCTAAAACAATATTCGATTCTTGGTTGACAGGTGATTTCGGATGAGTCAACGTATGTAAATCAGGCAAATAAACTCAAACTTCCCAGGTCATATTTCGGAGCTGATTTTTTATGACACCGCGACGTGATTTCCTGAAAAAAACTGCAACCTCGATTTCATTGGCCACCAGCCCACTGGCTGCATCATCAATCGATAATGAGACCATCCGAATGGCATTAATTGGTTGTGGTGGTCAGGGAACGGGTTTATTAATGAATTTTGCAGGAATCCCTGGAGTTGTTTTTGATTATGTCTGTGATCCTGATGCGAAGCGTGCCGCTGCTGCTTCCGATCGATTGGTCAAAGCGGGCAAGCCGGCACCACGGCAAGTCTCTGACTTACGGCTAGTTTATGATGACCCGAAAATCAATGCGGTGGTGATCGCCACACCGGACCACTGGCACGCGCCTGCGGCGATTCTGGCGTGCCAGGCAGGCAAGCATGTTTATGTGGAAAAGCCCTGTAGCCATAACATCCGCGAAGGGCAACTCCTCGTCGCTGCTGCCGCGAAAAGTGGCAAGCTGGTGCAGCATGGAACTCAGTCGCGAAGTATGCCGCTTTTGCGACATGCCATTGGGCATCTGCATTCCGGAATTATTGGCACTGTTTTACACGCAAGGGCTTTTAATATTCAAAAGCGTGCCAATATCGGTCGGGCGAAGCCATCGGAGCCGCCGGCAGATTTTGACTACGACATCTGGACGGGCCCTGCCCCGGCCATGCCGTTTCAGGCCAACAGGCATCATTATTCATGGCACTGGTGGTATGATTTCGGCACAGGGGATATGGGTAACGATGGTGTGCACGAGCTTGATATTGCCCGCTGGGGGCTTGGTGTGACATCACACCCGGACAGAGTCGCTGCCCTGGGTGGCAAATATTATTTTGATGACGATCAACAGTTTCCTGACACTCAAAACGTGCTTTTTGAATACGAAGGCGATGGTAAAGTCTGCAGCAGGCGTCAGTTAATGTTTGATATGCGAATCTGGTCACCTTATTCACCAGACGATGGGATTGATAATGGCGTGGCATTTTACGGAACGGAAGGATGGATGCTGCTTTCCAAGCGTAACATTGTGAAGCTTTACGATAGCAAGGGTAAGCCAATGCCATTGCCGGGTAAACCGGCAGAACACCCTTCACACCAGATGAATCTGATTCAGGCGATTCGTGGTGAAGCTAAGCTAAACGCACCTATCGAGATCGGACATATTTCCGCAACGCTTTGCCACATGGGCAATATTGCGGTCAGGCTTGGGCAGAGTCTCGATTTTGATCCAAAGGCCGAGAAATTCAGCAGCGCGGCAGCTAATGAAATGATTCGAAGAAAGTATCGTGACGGACACTGGGCGATTCCTGCCGGAGTGTGAGCGTTTGTGGTATCCGGCAAAAGAAGTCTCTATCTCAAAGGTGCATGATGAATCACGATTGCAGAGAGGCGTTGATCCAGTTAGACTTTCTGAAACTCATCGATCGGGTGGCTTGCTGAATTTCCTCAAAATGTCATTCCGCAGGTTATTTCAGATTCGGTAAATTCAAGCATTTCTTGAATTTACAGGTGGCCTTCATCTCATCCTTCAGCCAAAAAATTGCGAGTCCGAACACTCATGGCCCAGGAATTCTTCCCCGGTATTTCCAAAATCGCTTACGGTGGCCCAAAGTCGCGTAATCCGCTGGAATTTAAGCACTACAATGCCGATGAGAAAATCGGTTGCAAGTCGATGCGCGACCACCTTCGTTTTTCAGTGGTTTATTGGCACACATTTGCCAACCCGCTGGGCGACCCGTTTGGCGTGGGCACAGCGATCAGGCCCTGGGAAGATGGATCCGGGTCTGTGGAAAATGCCCAGCGTCGTGCCCGGATGGCGTTTGAATTTATTGAAAAACTGGGTGCGCCTTACTACGCATTCCATGATCGAGACGTTGCCCCGGAAGGAAAATCACTGGCGGAAAGCCATAATAATCTTGATGCCGTGGTGAAAG
>JBILGL010000298.1:0-5652 GCA_044351075.1 Isosphaeraceae bacterium
CTCAGCAAAGAGGAAGACCGGCGACTGGCACTCTTCCACGCGATGTTCCGGGTCTCGAAGCGCCTCAAAACGCTCGGGCAGCGGCGGCAAAGAGCGAGCATAGTCCAGAAGCAGCTCAATACGCTCATGCTTGTCACACTCAGCCAGCTCGTCCAGCAATTCCGCCAGTTTCATGGTGCTATTGTCGCTTCATTGTGTCGAATGTGACCCTGATCAATATCAGGGATTGGCCCCTTTGACGATTGGCACACCCACGACATTCCCCCACTCCGTCCACGAGCCGTCGTAATTTCGCACTTTCTCGAAGCCAAGTAGATATTTCAGCACAAACCATGTAAGGCTTGACCGCTCGCCAATGCGGCAATATGCAATGACATCGTCGCTCTTATTGAGTTTCAGCTCTTGCTCATAAATGGCACGCAGCTCATCGGCGGATTTAAACCGACCATCTTCAGCCACGGCCCGGCCCCAGGGGCAGCTTACGGCGCCTGGGATATGACCACCACGCAGAACGCCTTCTTCGGGATAACCTTCCATGTGGGTGCGCTCACCCGTATATTCCTTAGGGCTACGCACATCAACCAGCGGCAATCCGGCCTTGCAGTGTTCCAGCACACCATCGCGGAAGATACGCAACTCGCGCCAGTCCAGATTGGCGGGAACTTTGTAGGAAGTTGCTGGATAATTCGGCTTCTCTGCGGTCGTGGGCAACTTGGCAGTTTCTACCCAGTATCGACGGCCACCGTTCAAGATCCGGCAATCAGCATGCCCCTTGAGCTTAAAGGCCCAGAAGGCATAACACGCCCACCAGTTGTTGTCGTCGCCATAGAAAACAACAGTGGTATCATTTGAAATACCATTTGCCTGACAGATCTTTTCAAATAATTCGTTCGAGATATAGTCGCGAACCGTCTGATCCTGAAGGTCGTTGTGCCAGTCAATCTTGACCGCGCCGGGGATGTGTGCCATTGGATAAAGCAGGGCATCGCCGCTGGATTCAACGATGCGTACCTTCGGATTATTCAGGTTTTCCTGCACCCATTCGGCACTGACAACGACACTCGGATCGGCATAATTCTGGGCGGACATCGCTTCAACCACTCCTCAAGGATGCTATTCAGACGTGTATGTCTGATTATTTCGTTCAGCGCGTATTATATCAACTCAGCCCTGACCGATAGCGAGTTTTTTGGCTACGGCCGCCTGCAAAGATTCGCGGACGGGCTCAACGCTGATACGATCGTAAACATTGGCAAAGAAGCCTTCAACCACCAGTCGCTTGGCGGTTTCGGCAGGGATTCCACGAGCCTGACAGTAGAAAATCATTTCGGAATCGACAGGGCCGGCGGTCGCGCCATGGGTACATCGAACGTCGTTGGCTTCGATTTCAAGCCCCGGGATCGAATCGGCACGGGCCTGATCTGAGAGAACAAGACTATCGTTTTTCTGATAGGCGTCGGTCTTCTGGGCACCTGGCTCGACGCGAATCATTCCCTTCCAGACCGTGCGGCTCTTGCCCGTGAGGCCACCCTTGTAGAGCAGGTCGCTGGTGGTGTGGTCGGCTTGGTGATCCTGCCGCGTAAAGTAAGCCAGGTGCTGCTTGCCAGTGGTAAACATGACACCGTTGACTTGCGCTGAGGCTTGCGGGCCGGTCAGTGCGGTTTCCTGATTGACTTTTGACAATCGTGAGCCAAGACCACCGATCGTCCACTGAATGGAACCGCCTGCACCGACAACCGCTCGCTCGCGGCTGAAATGCCAGGTCTGGTCGTTCCAGTTCTGGATTCGCACGTATTTCAAATGGGCCTGATTGCCAACAACAATTTCAACGGCCCCAAGATGAAGGCCCGCTGGGGATTCATCGCCTACACTTCTCAGGTCGTGCACCAAAGTGGCTTCCGCACCATCTTCCAGAATGATCAACGTGTGCGATGTGTCAACCGGGTGAGCGGCAGTAAGAGCTGAGAGCGTATAAAGCGGGGCTTCCAGCTTCACGCCTTTTGGAACATAAAGCACCACGCCACCACGAAAGAGGGCGGCATGCAGCGCGGAGAGTGCATCTTCATCGGCCTTGACGATACGAGAAAGATGTTCGCGAATGAGAGGGCCGTGGCTGGACAGTGCGGATTGAAAATCACACAAAACCACTTTGCCAAGTTTGGAAATATCAGCCGGCTGAGTCGTCTGTCCGCCGATCTGCACGATGCCGGTGGCGTAGTCGGCCGCGAGTTTGTCGCGGAGTGGGCCGACCATGTTGATTTCATCAAGCGAAATAGCCGTTGACGGTTGTGCGACGGCAAAAGAGCCAAGCTTAAACGAGCGGATGTCGGTGCGTCGCCATTCTTCATCCTTGAGAGTCGGCCAGGGAAGGCCAAGGAACGACTCAAAAGCCGTGCGGCGTGATTCCGTCAGCCACTCGGGCTCAGAAGGAAGCGCACTGAGGAATTCGCCGAATTCCAGAGATGTGATTGATTTTGTACTCGCAACCGCTGTGCTCATTGGTATTTACCGGGATTTCTTCCCGCCGCTCTAGTAAGATGATTCAGTCGAGTCTCTGGCAGCAACCACGCGCGAAGCGTATCAGCCGACAGAGCCTTCCATCTGAAGTTCGATCAGCTTGTTCATTTCAACGGCATATTCCATCGGCAGCTCTTTCACGAGTGGCTCAATGAAGCCATTGACGATCAGTGTCGAGGCTTCCGTTTCGCTCAGGCCACGGCTCTGAAGATAGAAAAGCTGCTCTTCGCCAATCTTTGAGACAGACGCTTCATGTCCGATCTTGACATCGTCCTCATCAATTTCAATGTAAGGATAGGTGTCAGAGCGGCTATGCGGATCAAGAATGAGCGCATCGCAAACGACATTGGACTTGGATCCATGAGCGCCATCGGCCACTTTTAAGAGCCCACGGTAGCTTGAACGGCCGCCGTTTTTGGATATCGACTTGGAAATGATCCGGCTCGTGGTGTAAGGCGCAGCATGCACGACCTTGCCGCCAGCATCCTGATGCTGCCCCTTGCCAGCAAAAGCGATAGAGAGAATTTCTGCCCTGGCACCCTTGCCGACCATGTAAACAGCCGGATACTTCATCGTCAGTCGTGAGCCAAGATTACCATCCACCCATTCCATCAGGGCATCTTCATGGGCCACGGCACGCTTCGTCACAAGGTTATAAATGTTATTCGCCCAGTTTTGAATCGTGGTGTAGCGGCAGCGACCACCTTTCTTAACCACAATTTCAACTACTGCTGAGTGCAGACTTTCCGATGTGTAGATTGGTGCAGTGCAACCTTCCACATAGTGAACCTGGGCACCTTCTTCGACGATGATGAGTGTCCGTTCAAACTGGCCCATGTTTTCGGCATTAATCCGGAAATAGGCCTGAAGCGGGATATCAACCTTTACGCCTGCGGGGATATAGACAAATGATCCGCCTGACCAGACCGCCGAATTGAGGGCTGCGAATTTATTATCGTTGATGGGGATGACCGTGGCGAAGTGCTCTTTGACAAGATCCGGATAGTCTCGCAGGGCCGAATCCATGTCGGTGAAGATCACGCCCTTGGCGGCCAGATCTTCGCGAAGGCTGTGATAAACGACTTCTGATTCATACTGGGCACCAACGCCGGCCAGAAATTTCTTCTCGGCCTCCGGGATTCCCAGCTTGTCGAAAGTTCGCTTGATTTCAGCAGGCACATCGTCCCATGATTTGCCCTGACGGTCAGTGGCTCGCACGAAGTAGTGGATATCCTGAAAATCCAGCTCATTAAGGTTTCCGCCCCATTGTGGCAGCACCTTATGATTAAAAACTTCGAGGGCCTTGAGACGAAAATCACGCATCCACTGCGGCTCATTTTTCATCTCCGATATTTCTTCCACCGTCCGGCGGGACAAGCCCTTGCCTGACTTGTAGTTGTAATGATCTTCCGACTCCCGGAAGCCATACTTGTATTCGTCCTTGATCCCGGCCACCTGGGCATTTAAATCAATTGACATGGCAGTGATTCCCCTATTCAGTCAGGCAGTGTATTCGGTCCGATAAATTTCGGATTTTTGATTTCCAGTCCGGTAATCTCAGACAACCGCCGTATTGGCGGATTCCAGCTCATCTTCAAGCTGAGCTTCCTGCGGATATTTCGCACGGATCCAGTCATAGCCCTGTTGTTCCAGTGTCATCACCAGTTCCGGGCCGCCATTTTCGACAATTCGGCCCCCGTAAAGGATGTGCACAAACTGGGGCTGGATGTAGTTCAGAATACGCTGGTAGTGCGTAATAACCAGCACGCCTGTGCCTTGTGCCTTAGCGACTCGATTGACGCCCTCAGAGACAACGCGAACGGCGTCGATATCAAGGCCGGAATCGGTTTCATCCAGAATGGCAAACGATGGCTGAAGCATTGCAAGTTGCAGAACTTCGGCACGCTTCTTTTCGCCACCCGAAAAGCCTTCGTTCAAGTATCGGCGAGCGAAATCGGCATCCATCCCGAGTTCGTCCATCTTCTGCTTGAGTTCCTTGCGGAAGTCACGCATGGAGATCAGATCTTCGCCTTCCTTGCGGTCGGGCATACGAATGTTCGTGACGGCATGGCGAAGAAAGTTGGCCAGAGTCACGCCGGGGATTGATGTGGGATATTGAAATGCCAGAAAGAGACCGGCTTTGGCGCGATCTTCCGGTTCCAATTCAAGGATGTTCACATCATTGATAAAGGCCGCACCCTCAGTAATTTCGTAGTTCGGGTGGCCCATCAGGGCATAGGAGAGGGTGCTTTTGCCCGACCCATTCGGGCCCATCAGGGCATGCACTTCGCCCTGATTGATCGTCAGGTTCACGCCCCGAAGGATCGATTTACCCTCAACTGAAACATGCAGATTCTCAATGCGAAGGGTCTTGCGGCTCACTCTCACCAGCTCCTCAAAATTGGGGGCAACGATTTGTCGCCCTGATATGGTATTCGTCAGTCATTTTCCGATATGGCCTGTCATCCTTCAGGGCAGGCGATTACTGCTTCAATTTGGTTCTTCTTTCAGCTCGGGCTGGAAGTCGCATGAGCGGTCACCATCCAGCCGGCAGTGACTTAGTGTCAGGCCATGGCCGACGACTTTTTCAAACATCCGCCGTTCCAGGGCACAGATGTCGCGGTCAACCTCAGCCAGTTCGAAGTAAGGGCACGATAGCTGTTTAAGCACTGTCTGCCCATTCTCGTTGGAAGTAATTTCCGTCTCGACTCCACGATCATGCAAAAGGCCGCCAAGCTGCACCAGCCTCGACGACCATTCTTCGCCCCTAACCTGTGCATTGTAGGAATCAGCAAGTCGATCAGTGATGCGAACGAATAATTCGCGACGGATTTTTGCGTCGTCCACCGTCCGCATTACTTCATCCCAGAGCACCAGGGCCAAATCGGCATAATTCTGCCCAAGCTTCTTTTGAGCCAGCATACTGGCCCGATAAAGGAACTTGGGCCTGCCTCGCCCGACCGATTCCTGCACTCGCTCAACCAAACCACTTTCAACCAGGCGTGTCAGACGAACGCGAATCGCCGTCGGCGTGACGGCAAGCATCTCGGCCATCTCTTCCACTGAGATGGGACCATGCCGCCGGATCAAATCCATGAGCGGTCGATCAGAAGTTTGAGATACGCCATCCTGCGA
>JBILGL010000299.1:0-5644 GCA_044351075.1 Isosphaeraceae bacterium
GAATCAGAATCAGGTCAGGTTTCTTTTGTATTTTTAAAACTATTAAAAATACAAAAGAAACCTGACCTGATTCTGATTCTATCCGATGGCCTTTCAAGTCTTGCTCTGACAAACCAATCACCTGCAATTATACAATGTCTTAAAAAACAGTTTACTAAAGACAATTTGCAAATCGGACTCATTTTGATCATTCCACACGCGCGCGTTGGAATTGTTGATCACATAGGCGATCTGACCGAAGCCCGTAGTGTAGCTATTTTTCTGGGAGAGCGGCCTGGTTTATCCGCACCTGAAAGCCTTGGGATTTACTATACCTACAAGCCTCGTTCTGGATGTACGGATGCCGACCGCAATTGCATTTCCAATATTCATTCACTGGGTCTATCGCCAGAGATTGCAGCGGCGATGCTTCACCAGATTTTTCTTCAAAGTTTTCTCTTGGAAAAAAGCGGCGTATTCCTCAGCGAAAAGATGTCAGAAATGGTATCAATTGATCGACCTTAACTCGTTGTATGAAAAATAATTGGCTTATATAAACTTATGATTCTGATTCCTTAACCTAAGTTTGGAGTTGACTTCTATAGGTTTAACAACTAGACTTAAATAAGGGTTTAGGGTAGTCAAAAATCTGGTTTTGAGCAATGAAACGGACTGTGTTGTCAGAATTATTGATTCACCGTCGAAGATTTCATCAAGGCCTCTTATCAGGGGTTTTGAGTTTAAGTTATGGATGTGGTCAATCCTCTCAGGTGAGTCAAACACATAGAGGCGACGGCCCGATCGATGTTGTTTGTACAACAGCACTTGCAGCAGATTTGATCCGAAATCTGGCAGGTCCTGATCGAGCAAAAGTTCATTCAATAATGGGTGAGGGTGTGGACCCGCATCTTTACAAGGGGAGCCCCAGAGATGTGCGGGATTTGGCTGAAGCGGATTTGATCTTTGCCAATGGCCTTCATCTGGAAGGGAAGCTTGCGACTGTTCTTCACCAACTGGCCCATCAGAAACTCGTCTGCTTACTTGGAGATGAGCTGACTCTTGCTGCCGAAAAATCCCAGAAAAATGATCCCTGGATTCGTGATTCGGGGGTGCCCGATCCGCATTGCTGGTTTGATGTCCGGATCTGGTCAGAAATGGCAACGCTTGCAGCTCAATTTCTCAGTTCGTACGATCATCCAAATCAAGCTTATTATGAAGAGAATTTAAGACTATATCTGCAGGAATTGCAAAAACTGGATCAGGAAATGAAATCAACTATTGCAACAATACCTGAGGTGCGTCGCACACTTGTCACTTCTCATGATGCATTTCGCTATTTCGGCCGTGCTTATGGAGTGCAGGTTGAAGGTATCCAAGGTCTTTCAACAGAGAGTGAAGCAGGAATCCGTCGCACCAATGAGCTTGTGGATCTGGTCGTTTCCAAACGACTTCCGGCAATTTTTGTTGAATCAAGTGTTTCTGATGATAATGTCCGATCACTGGTCGAGGGGGCAAGAGCGAGAGGCCACGACCTGCGTATTGGTGGTTCACTATTTTCCGATGCTCCTGGGGCGTTCGGCACGCCCGAGGGAACATATATTGGCATGATGCAGCATAATCTGAGAACCTTTGCAACTGCCATGATTCTTGAAACAAATACAATCAGTCAATAAAACAAAATGAAATCGTGATGAAAATGAATACGACATTACATGAAATGAAATCGGATTCAGCAAGGAAGATGGTCTCATTAAAACCGAATGAGGGCTGCTCAGTTCTTGACGTGCATGACCTTACGGTTGCATATCGAGAAAAACCCGTCCTATGGCATGTTGATTTCGTTATTGAAGGTCCGTCGTTGGTCGGAATCATTGGCCCTAATGGTGCAGGCAAAAGTACGCTGATTAAAGCGATACTGGGTCTTTTACCAGTAAGTTCCGGGAAGGTCGATTTTTTTGGCAAACCACTCAAAAAAGAGCGATTGCGTGTCGGCTATGTACCGCAACGAGAAAGTGTGGACTGGGATTTTCCGATCCAGGTGCTCGATGTGGTAATGATGGGCACCTACGGGCGTCTGGGGTGGTTTCGCCGGCCTGGCCGTATCGAACGACAACTGGCACTTGAATCTCTCGAACGAATGGGCCTTTCAGGGCTTGAGAATCGGCAGATCGGTCAGCTTTCGGGAGGGCAGCAGCAGCGAGTTTTCCTGGCTCGGGCTCTGGCACAAAAGGCGGATCTCTATTTTATGGATGAGCCGATGGCTGGTGTTGATGCCGCCACGGAGCATGCCATTTTCCAGGTGCTGGCTGATTTGCGTAATCAAGGCAAGACTGTTGTAGTGGTACACCATGATCTACGGAGTGTTCCCGATCATTTCGACCATCTTCTGATTGTCAATCAACGTCTGGTAGCCAGCGGCCCAACGAGCGAGGTTTTCACGCCAGAGCTATTACAGAAGGCATACGGTGGACGCCTGGCGATTCTTGATCAATTGGCGGTTGCCGTAAAAACCGGCCAGCCAACTCCTTGAGCTGAAGAGAAGTTTAAAGGGTTCGAAAGCGAAGTATTCATTGAAACCTAAATACAAATGCTACAGGAATTGACGCGTTATAACACTTTGGTGATCTTAGTTGGCACAGGGCTGATGGGTCTGGTGGCGGGCCTGGTCGGCACGTTCACGGTGCTTCGAGGGCGGGCATTGGCTGGCGATGTCTTTGCGCATGCCACTTTGCCTGGGCTTTGTATTGCATTTATTGCAATACAGGAGAGAAGGCTGGAAATACTGCTTTTAGGCGCGGCAATCATGGGCCTGATTTCAATGTTTATGGTTTCAATCTTAACAAAAAATGCCCGAATTAAGGATGACTCGGCACTGGCATTGGTGCTCGGATTGTTTTTTGGAATAGGGATTGTATTATCTCGCTGGATTCAGAATCAGACGACAGAAGGCTCAAAGGCAGGTCTCGACTCATTTCTACTCGGTAAAACTTCAGGTATGATCTTAGCTGATGTTTTGCTGATTGCAGTGGTTTCTGTCATATCTCTGCTTTTGGTTGTGATTTTTTATAAGGAAATGCAATTAATGATCTTTGACTCGGGTTTTGCCAAGGCCACAGGCTGGCCGGTTCAATGGCTTGACTTGTTATTGATGAGCCTTGTTGGGCTGGTGGTTGTGGCGGGTGTGCCATCAGTCGGGTTGGTTCTGATGACATCACTTCTGGTAATACCTGCAGCGGCAGCACGTTTCTGGACGAATCGACTTGATCGAATGTGCTTCGTTTCTGCATCCATCGGGCTGATTTCCTGTTTAAATGGTGTGATTTTTTCAACAATTTATGAAAATATGCCAACTGGGGCATTAATGACATTATCAGCAGCAGTTGCATTTATTGTTTCTGCTGTTTTCGCACCTTGTAGAGGCTGGCTATGGTCAAAATATCGCCGAAAAGTCCAATCAAATGAAGTTAAAACCGGGGCGGAGTTAAATTCATGATCCAGGCGATTTTCGAAACAAGTCCTGCAGGTTCCGGCTGGTCAATCGGTGCCTGGACGATCGCTCTGGCCTGTTTATCAGCAATTCCTGCGGCAATTGTAGGAACGTTTCTTAGCCTTCGCAGAATGAGCCTGCTGGCAGATGCAATCAGCCATGCCGTTTTGCCAGGAATTGCAATTGCATTTCTTGTTTCAGGCCAGGTGAGGGGGTTGCCGATTATGGCAGGAGCTGTTTTTGCCGCACTTCTGACGGCTATTTTATCAAAGGCTCTTGGTTCATCAGGGGGAGTTGATCAGCAGGCTGGTGTGGGGGTGGTCTTTACCACACTTTTTGCAATTGGCGTCATGCTGATCAATATCGCTGCCGAGAATATTGATCTTGATCCTGGTTGTATTCTTTACGGCGCAATTGAATTTGTTCCGTTGGATACAATCACAATTGGATCATTTGAGTTCCCCAAATCACTATTGCCATTGAGCATTACGGCTCTCATCACCGTAATATTCGTTGTCCTTTGCTTTAAAGAATTAAAACTCAGCAGTTTTGATTCCGCTTTGGCGGCTGCGATGGGATTTAATCCAGCCAGAGTTGATTTGCTCCTACTGATTCTGACGTCATTAATTACTGTCGTCAGTTTCGAAGCGGTTGGCTCGATTCTCGTAATTGTGATGCTGGTTGCGCCTGCCTGCACAGCACTTTTGCTGACAGACAGGCTTGAGATGGCATTGCCACTTTCCGTTTTCTTTGGTTGTCTTGCATGTTTTCTCGGCTATTTTGGAGCACTTTACACTAATACATCTGTCGCGGGAATGATAGCGGTAGCGGGTGGGGGGCTATTTATGATCGCATGGGTTTTATCTCCAAGCCATGGCGAGCTGGCAGCACTCATCGGCAGATTACGACTTCGCCTTGTAATTGCGACAGACGACCTCCTGGCCGCTTATTACAAGCTTGATGATATTAATAAGGCATTATCGGTCAGTTTTGAAGATAACCCGCACCTTCGTTCCCGATTCTGGCGGGAATTGGCCAGAAGGCGTGCAATTCGAAAAGGTTGGCTGGGTGTTTCTGTCAACAGTCCCAATCATGTGTTTCAATTGACCAATCATGGAAGAGAGATTGCCATTTCACTGGTCAGAGGTCATCGATTGTGGGAATCGTTTCTCCATCGAGATTTTCAGCTTGGTGAAGATCATTTACACGAGCCGGCAGAGATTGCTGAGCATTTCCTGGGGCCTGATATGCAGGCTCAGATCAGCTCTCAACTTGACCAGCCAGAAATAGACCCGCATGGAAAATCAATTCCGAATAACAGGAAGCCATGAAGCAATTACTTTTATTAATATAAGGTCATTCCGTTTCAAAGGTTGTAGCGAAGAGGCCTTACAAACCTTAAATTAAATATATTTTCACAGAAGTATTTCAAGAATTCCACAAGTCTGAGGACTATATAACCGATTGATTAGTTAATCGCTTAATCATAGTGATCAAAAGTCCTGAATATCAGCATTTGGCTCGATCAAGTAGATGAAATCAACCAGTTGAAAAAACTCGACAACATGAAAAAAAATCTCTTAGTCATGCTCTCGTTGGTTGTTTTCGTAACAGGCTGCAGCCGAGAAAAAGCTGTTTACAGGCCTTATCAGGGCACCAATGTTGAGAAACATCTGCTCTCCACATCTTTGCATGCAATACCCGGCCGCTTTCAGCCTGAAACCGAGCTTCAAAAAGCGATTGAATTGGAGTCAAGAGATAGAATTGCATCTGTATGGGCTTATCGCAACGTCTGCATAATGACAGAAGCAGAGGCGGCAAATCAGCAGGATCTGGGTAAATTGGCGGCGATACATCGGGTCGCTCTGCGTCGGTTATTTCATGTGACTGGAGCGGATCAGGCCGTTTCGCCCGCAGACTTAGCGGAAAAACTGGGGACTGCAGGAATTACGATTCGCTTGTCAGATCCGGACTGGGCTGGTCTTGAATTTACCAAGCTGGTACCCTGCGAGGACTATGAAAATCGGAATATTGAACCAATCGTGACCGTGGCTGGCTGGGGTTTGCCGATTCTGGCAGACCGAATTTATATTAAACATGAAATTCGATCGCCAGCCGAGACATTTTTTCCACCCGATAACAGGCTAACCTGTACAGCCAGGCTTGGCACAACAGTTG
>JBILGL010000300.1:0-5643 GCA_044351075.1 Isosphaeraceae bacterium
GCCTGAAGGCGAGGCGGCAAAACCGCTTGATGTGCCAGGCATACTCGAACGGGCACCGCCACCACCACCCCAAAAACCCAAACGAGGCAGATACCAGAATGATGGCCCACGACTGGTCGCCACTGGCTGACCATTTTCCCCAGGCTGGCCATTATCGGCACCGTTCCAACCCTGATTTTGCTGATTTTCCAAAGCCATGCAGGAATAAATACCCAGGGCAGTGGCCCCGCCGATTGCAACCAGCAGGATGGTTTTGGTGCGACGACGACTTTTGACCTTGTTCGTTTCGGCCGGTTTTGACATTTCGCCAACGGCAGGGTCCGAAGGGCCTGACCCTTCTTCAAAAAAATCGCTCATCTCCACCCTCCTTTAATCATAGCCGCATGGATGATACAGCTGATTATTCGCGCCTGACCATCAATTATTTTGCTCAAAGCCATTCTTTTCAGCCGTCAGTAAAGGGCTGTATCAGCTTTCGATGGCTTATCTTAATACAGATATGAAAGTTATGTAAAGGGAAAGACTGTCAGAAAAATGATCGTGAAAGTAGCCAAGCCGGATGTTTTTGGTTAATCAATTACTATTTTTGATCAGAACTGTTTATTTATTTTGATTAAACAAAATAAATTTTTATTATTGAAGAACAGTTCTTGTTTTCGAGCGTAATGTAATCAGTCAAGCGGAATGTCAGGCCGCTGGTCACAACGAAGGTGGGCCTTGAAAATTGATACGCGAAAGGGTTCCTCAAATGATCAGATTACTTGTCTGGGAAAACGCATGGGGACCAATGGCATTCAAACATCCAGGGCATGTCGCCCTTGCCATCACCGATGGTGACAAGATCGACTCTTATATCAGCTGGTGGCCTGATGATAGTGATCCAACTTTCAAACAACATGTGACTGGCAATCGAGTTGGCAATAAGCACACGATTGGCACAGACTATTCCAGCGAGCTTGGGGCCAATTCTCGCGCACGGTTGCTTGCCGGTGCCACGCCACGCCCAGGGCAGACGAACGCCGAGCTCATTCAGGAAAATGGATTTTATGTAAAAAATCCAACCAAAGCCTGGGCCAAAAGGCCTGATCATGTCGTTGAACTGCCGGCTTTTGATGACCGTGCGCCACGTGAAATGACGACTCTTGGGCTCTGCGAAAGCAATGTGCAGGATTGGTGGAGACTCTACTCCGAAAAAAAATTGGGCTACAACCAATATCGTTACAAGATGGTATCCAAAACCAACAACTGCGCAGCAGTCGTCATGGCTGCTCTGGTCGCCGGCGGATGTGATCTTTACCTCAAGCACGACAAAGTCTTCATGTACTACAGCCCAACCGATATTCTCAATTACGTCAATCGACTGCGCATCAAGATCAACGAACTCAATACAAAAGCACAGTTAATCAACGCAACCATGCTTTCAAATCATCGCAAGATGACACCTGAAACCCGCAGCAAGTTTGGCTCGTTAAATCCTGATGGGACACTCGATATCTGGACTGTCGATGAATGGCGAAGAGCAAGTGCCGTAATGGTTGGGCGTCGCAAGGAACAAATTGCACACATTGATGAAATGATCACCCAATACTGGGGCCTTGGATCGGATTGGACTGATACCAACGCAACAATGAAGACCCTTCAACTGGCCGGCATTCTGCAGGAAGTGCAAAGCCACATCATCGAAAAACCAAATAGCGACCGACGTGAGGCTGTTTTGAAGCTTGGATCTCAGTGCATCATGGTCCTCCGGGAACGAGCCGCCCACTGCGAATCATGGAGCTGGACGATCGAGGCATCACTGGGCTTTACTTTCTGATCAAAAAACTGAACAAGAACTTTCGAGTCCAAACCAGACGGCCTTCACCCAATCCTTGACAGCAAAACGAATTATCGATCCAGCAATTGTTTCCGCTGGATCTTTCATTTTTACTGTGAACTGAAATTATTGACCACTCAAAGCAAATAACGAAGAATCTGAATTTTATTAAAAACTTACAAGATATTGATTTAAAGTGAAAAAAGATGAGGGTGGTGTCACTTTTTGCCTATCGATGGAGTCGAAATCTCATGATTCTGGATAAAGAGACATTTTCCAGTCAGAGTTAGTGGGAGGGAAAAATCTGTCGAGAGGATCTGTACTGATTTTCAGTGAACAATTAATTGCTCGCTGAAATTGATAGAATCGTTATATTGTGCATGATCTGGCGTTTCCAAAAATGAACAGCACGAATTGATCTGAAATAATCGCTAAAGTCCGTGAAGATTTCTGATTTTATGTGGCTTGGTTATTTGGTTTTGTAGCCGGAGGTGATAAACTCCCCGCAAATACTCTGCGCGCAGGGTCTGCCTGAATGGTTCGAAATAGTGCCGGTTGGACCTTTTTCCGGCGGTTCGAAAAAGTGGGTGGAACTTTTCGCGCGGGGCTGTCGTCAGAATCAGATAGGCTGCCATGCCCTGAATTCCCAATGGAACCTGTTCACGCCACTCTCACGAGTTATCAAATTCGTGTGCATCATTCTTCAGTGAAAGCAGTTGTGTGAATTGTTCGACTTTGGAAGAATAGGGTTATAAGCAGTAATCCATCGTGATTTTTCACACCACTTCCTGTCCAATAGGAGTTGGCGAACATGGCCAAAGTTCAAGCGGTTTGGGCGATCGATATCGGCCAGGTCGCACTCAAGGCGTTAAAAGTCGTCCAAGGCGAAACGCCGGACCAACTGGTCGTCGAAGAAGTCTGCCGGATTGAATATCCCAAGATTCTGAGCCAGCCCGACGCCGAGCCGGAAGAGCTCGTGCGAATGGCCCTGATTGAATTTATTGAAAAGCACCAGCCGAAGGACAGCAAGATTGCGGTGAGCGTGCCGGGCCAGAAGGGTCTGATCAAGTTCATCAAGCTGCCACCAGTTGAAAAGAAGCGTATTCCTGACATCGTTCAGTTCGAAGCTAAGCAGCAGATTCCGTTTCCACTTAATGAGGTGATCTGGGATTACCAGCAGCTCGCCTCGGAAGATGACATGGACGACGAGGACGACGATCTGGGCTTCACCATGGCCGAGGTTGGTCTTTTCGCCATGAAACGCGACGAAATCAACCGGGCTCTCTTCCCGCTGCGAAGCCTCAAGCTGGAGCCAGACATCGTTCAGATGTCGCCGATTGCTCTCTACAATTTCGCCAATTACGAAATTTTAAAAGGTCGTGGCGAAAAAGGGCCGGTCGTGGTGCTCGACATGGGTGCAGACAAGACCGAGTGTGTCATTTCTGACGGCACACGCATCTGGCAACGAAACATTCCGATTGGCGGCAACCATTTTACCCGGGCGCTGACCAAAGAGATGAAGATGGTCTTCGGCAAGGCCGAAGCGACAAAGCGAGACGCCGCCTCGGCCGCCGACATGAAGGCCGTTTTCACGGCCATGAAGAGCGTTTTCAAGGATTTTGCCACCGAGCTTCAGCGCACGATTGGCTTCTACGGCAGCGTGAACAAAGGCTCGAAGGTCAAGAAAATTCTTGGCCTGGGTAATGGCTTCAAGCTCCCCGGCCTGACGACATACCTCCAGCAGGAGATCGACCTGCCGGTTGAAGCCATAAATGATTACACCCGCCTGACGGGTGAAGCCCTTGCTCAGACGGAATTTGCGGATAACGCCGCGTCGTTCGCTATTCCGTATGGTCTGGCGGTTCAGGCTTATAACAAGCAGGCGATTCAGACATCGCTTCTGCCGCAGGATATCAAAGCTGCCAAGCTTGTTCGTAAGAAGAAGCCGCTGGTGCTGCTGGCAAGCCTGCTCTTCATGCTCGGCTTCACGGCGATGTTTCTTGGGAATGTGAAGGCGTGGACGAAAGTCAACAACTCCGAATTCAATTCCGTTGTTGAAGCGGCCAAATCACTTGCGACCAAGGGTGCTGGGCTCAAGAGCGACTATGAAACGGCCAAAGGTGCTTTTGAGACAAAGAAAAAGGAAGGCGATAATCTGGTCGTCTCCAACAACGAGAAGTTGATGTGGCCGCAATTGTTGCAGACAGTCAATGCCTATCTCCCGGATCCGGTTACGGAAAAGAAGCTGGATGTGACTAACCCCGCTGACCAGCTTCGTCTGGCCAAGCTGGCGGTGCATATCGACCAGATCAAGCCGGCCTATCGAATGGATCTTGGTACGGAGTGGTTTGATACGCTCGATTCGGTCAATCCGAATGCCAAATCCACAATGCACCCCTACGACATTAAGGAAGGCAAAACACCGACTGGTGAAGGCTGGGTGATTCAGATTGTTGGTCACCACTACAACCCATACCCAGGCCGCGTCAAAAACGAAGACAACATGGGCCCGCTTGGCTATATCCGCAACGATATTCTGAAACGACTTCAGGCGGCTGGGCCGCGTCGATTCGGACTTTCGCATGCCGTTCTCGTCTGGATGACCGAAGACAAGGAATGGACGACCGAAAAGGCCGCCAGCAGCAATTCACTCTCCGCAAATGCTATTCCTTTGATTCCTGCCGTTGGTGCTGCTGCAGCCGGTGCTGAAGGGGCAGCAGGTAGCGAGGGGATGGCTGGCAGCATGATGGGCGGTATGGGTGGGATGCCCGGTGCCGGAGCAGGCTATGGTGCCCCTGGTGGTGGCAAGGGTGGCATGGAAGCCGGTATGGAAGGCATGATGGGCCAGATGGGCGGTATGCCTGGCATGATGGGCGGAATGGGAATGGGCATGGGAGCCGACCCGAAAGCCAAGGAGAAGATGAGTTATCTTGTGCGTACAGATTTTCTGATTCAGATGGTTTGGAAGCCAATATCTGAAGAAAACCCACCGATGGCGATGGAAGACATTCAGACGGCTCTGGCCGAAGCGGCCAAGGAAGCGAATATCGCACCTGCCAAGGATATGGACTTCGTGAGCAAGAGCCTGGAGCAGTCCAAGCTCAGGGCCAAGATGTATCAGCGAGTCGGCACTGCCAAGCCGGCCGAAAGTGGTGGCGATGCCGAGAAAGCCAAAGAAGGCGATGCGGCAGCACCCGCGTCGGGATCAAACTGATGGCCACGGAATTCACAACACACTGAGAGAAGGTGACCGACCATGGACCAAGTCAAGAAATTCCTCAAAATTCTCGTAGCCAATCGCTTCTGGATCTTATGTGCCGTCGCGGCTCTGATACCGATGATTGGCTATTTTACGGGCAAGGGGAAAATCGCTACTGCGACCGATGCCAAAACCAAGGATATCGAATCAGCCTACAAAGGTGTCGATTCTTACAAGTCAGGTAAACTGCCGAATCCCCAGTGGAAGAGCCTGGCAGATGCCAAAACTGCCAAACTGACGGAAGAAGTGAATGTTGCCTGGAAGAAACTTTATGAAAAGCAGGCTCCGCTTTTGAAATGGCCTGTGGACCGCGTCGAAGAAACGCTTCGCCGCTGGGGCAGGAAATACCCTGATACCAAGGAAGCAGACCAGATTCCTGATATGATTCAGGACTACATCAACTTCTATCCGGAATATGTGACTTCGATTCATAAATCTTTTCGCCCCTTTGACTTTCAGGATGGTAAGGGTGTCGTGGTTTCGCCCGACGAAACGGCCCTTCTGCGTCCTGACAAGTTTGAAATTTCCAAGCTGCCGAATCTGGATCGTCTCTGGAAAGAACAGGAGA
>JBILGL010000301.1:0-5635 GCA_044351075.1 Isosphaeraceae bacterium
TGCTGGGCTGGGATCCCGAAAAGCTGGCCAGAGCCTGATTTTTCAGGATTAATGCAAAAGTCAGGACGATAAAACGATGGCGGCAAATAAGAGGCGGTTTGGGGCACACATGTCGATTGCCGGCGGTCACCACAATGCGGTGGACGCTGCAGTGAAGGTCGGCTTTGACACCGTTCAGATCTTCACCAAGGGGAATCAGCAGTGGTCGGCCCCGCCGCTGACCGACTCGGCGGCCAAGGTCTTTCGCGACGCCGTCGCCAGTGCCGGGCTGGGTCAGCCGGTGGGTCATACGTCGTATCTGATTAATCTGGCAAGCCCGGCGGAAGCGACTCGAACAAAGTCTATCGGTGCCCTTATCGACGAAATCGAAAGGGGCGAGAAGCTCGGTTTGTCAGACCTTGTCATGCATCCCGGCGCCCATATGAATGAAGGGGTGGAGGCGGGCATAAAGCGGATTGTCGATGCGCTGGATGAAGTGCACCGGGCGACATCGGGCGTGAAGCTGCGGGTGGCCCTTGAAACGACGGCGGGGCAGGGGTCGTCCATCGGCTGTGCGCTTGAGCATTTGCAGGCGATAATAGCGGGCGTGAAAGAGCCTGAGCGGCTTTCGGTCTGTGTGGATACGTGCCATATCTTTGCAGCGGGCTATGCACTTGATCCGGCTGAGTCGTATGATAAATGGGTGGAATTGCTTGAGGGCACAGTGGGCATCAAGCGGGTGCGCATGTGGCACGTCAACGACAGTGTCAAGCCGCTGGGCAGCCGGGTTGATCGCCATGCGGGCATCGGCCGCGGGCTGGTTCCGCTGGCTGTTTTTGAGCGAATCCTGAACGACCCGCGATTCGCCGATTGCCCGATGATTCTGGAAACACCAAAAGGAGAGGAAGACGGCGTGGACTTGGACTCTATCAATCTGGAGTCGCTCCGCCGCCTGATTCACGCGCGATGAGTAAGAAACCAACGGGCCGACGCACGAAACCAGCGAAAAAACGAGTTGCTGCCACAGCCTCGTCTGCTATCGAACCAGAATCGTCGCCCACGAGCCGGGAAGTGGCCCCGTTCCGCCCTCTGTCCCACACCGATATGGCTGTGCCGCCGCCGAATTTGTTTCTCAATCGTGAGCTGGGCTGGCTATCGTTTAATAAGCGGGTGATGGAAGAGGCGGGCGATTCGACCGTGCCGCTCCTCGAGCGGGTGCGTTTTCTGGCGATATCGGCATCGAATCTCGACGAATTTTTTGAAGTGCGTGTGGCAGGCCTTCAGGCCCAGCATTACGACAATGTCGAGCCGCAGGACCCCGCCTCTGACGGTATGGGCCCATTTGCCCAGCTTGTGGAAATTTCCAAGCGATGCCATGAATTTGTTGAGACGCAATATGCCCTCTGGTTCAGCGAGCTGAAGCCGGCCCTGGCCCGCAAGGGAATTGAAATTCTTGCGCCCGATGAGCTGAGCGACGAACAGAACCAGTGGCTTGATAATTATTACGACAACTGGGTTTATCCCGTGCTCACGCCGCTGGCGATCGACCCGGCCCACCCTTTTCCGCACCTGCATAATAAGTCGCTGAACCTGATTCTGCGGCTGGAAAGTGCCAATCAGGACCCCCAACGCACGCTTTTCGCCGTGCTGCAGGTGCCCAGCGTGATTCCTCGACTGGTCAAGCTGCCGGCCGAGTCATCCACAGCCAAGCCGAAATTCGTCTTTCTGGAAGATGTGATTGGCCCGCGACTCGCCTCGCTTTTCGGCGGTTTTCGGGTACAGGCCCGCGCAGCATTTCGTGTCACCAGAAATAGCGATCTGGCTGTGCAGGATACAGAGATCAAGTCGAGCCTGATTTCAACTATTGAAGAGACTCTTCGCCGCCGCAAGTGGGGCGCGGCTGTAAGGCTTGAGATTGACTCGCGAGCCGACGACCCCTTTGTGAATCTGCTACAGAATGCGCTTGATCTGGACGACCGCGATATCTATCGCGTCACTGGCCCGGTTGATCTTACGGCCATGGTCGGTCTGGCCAAGATCGAAGGCTTCCGTGAGATGAAAGAATCGCCATGGGAGCCGCAGATGCCTGCGGCGATGTCCAACCGATCCAACATCTTTCAGGCCATCCGTGAAGCCGACCAGCTTGTGCATCACCCTTACGAATCGTTTGGCACCGTCACCGGCTTTATTGAGCAGGCGGCCGAAGATCCGCAGGTGCTGGCGATTAAGATGACGCTCTACCGCACGGCCGACGATAACCCGATCATCAATGCCCTTTCCCGCGCCGCCGAAAATGGCAAGCAGGTCACGGTGCTGGTGGAAATTCAGGCCCGGCTGGATGAAGAAAACAATATTGTCAAAGCAAGAATGCTGCAAAATGCCGGTGTGCATGTGGTTTATGGCATGGTCGGCCTGAAGACGCACTGCAAGGCCGCTCTCGTCATGAGGCGCGAGCACGACGGCATTCGCCGCTACATCCACCTTGGCACCGGCAACTACAACCCGACCACCGCCCGCGTTTATACGGATCTCGGCTATTTCACCTGTAAAGAGGAATATGGCGAGGACGCTTCGGCCCTCTTCAATCTGCTCACTGGCTATTCGCAGGGCCACCAGTGGAATAAGCTCATCGTCGCCCCGATGTTTCTGGCCGATCGCGTGATACAACTCATTGATCGCGAACGACGCCATGCCCTTGAAGGCCGCCCGGCGCGGATCATCGCCAAGATGAACGCCCTGGTTGACCCCTACGCCATTTCGGCCCTTTACGAAGCCTCAAAAGCCGGCGTGAAGATCGACCTGATCGTGCGCGGCCCCTGTTGCCTGCGGCCCGGTGTGCCGGGAATCTCCGACAATATTCGCGTGATCTCGATCATCGACAAATTCCTGGAGCATTCGCGCATCACTTATTTCCAGAATGGCGAATCGCCCGAAGTCTTCCTCGGCTCAGCCGACTGGATGCCGCGCAATTTTCGCCGCCGGGTCGAGCTGCTTTTCCCTGTGGAAGAACCTCGCCTGAAAAGCCGCATTGTGGACGGCATTCTCGGCGTTACACTGGCAGATAACGTCAAGGCCCGGCTTTTACAGCCCGACGGCACCTACATCCGCGTTTCACCCCAGCCCGGCGAGCCGAAGATCCGCTCGCAGGTGGAATTTCAAAACATGGCCCGCGAATTCTCATCGCCAGAGAGCATTCACGGCCGCGCCGCCACGCCGCCGCCGCTACTGATTCACGAACGCAACGAAACGCACTGACTGGGCAATGCGTTTGATCACCTGATTCCTGCCCGATGATTCGCCCGAAAGTTTCATCTTGTGGCGTGTCATTGGCGATGGACTATTCTTAATTGTGTGGTCAACTTTCTGTGATAACCGCAAAAAGATTGAAACGGATTGAAATCTCAGGGTTTGCAAATGAAAAAAGAGTCAGGACAAATTGAGTCTGAAATCAGTCAGGCAATTATTCGATTTGAAAAGGAATTCATGGGCCGGGGGCCGGTTGAAACGCGCACATGGATCATCGAAGACCTGATCCTCGTTCGGCTCAAGAATGTGCTGACACCGGCAGAAGAGCAGCTTGCCGCCAGCGGCGACGGCGAAAAAGGCCGTTCGCTTGTCAAGCAGGTGCGCCAGCAACTCCTGGAGCGTGGCCGGCCCATGCTTGAGGCAATCGTGCGAGACATCACCGGTCTGGCCGTCAGAAGCCTTCATACTGACATCAGTACAAAAACGGGAGAGCGAATTATCGTCTTTACCCTCGAAAAGAAGCTGTTCGACGAACCTTCTGAAAAAAAAGCGAAAAAATAATTCTCAAAAAGTGTTGACGATTTTCGATCGGGTCGAATAATAATGAGCACACGCAGGCAGTCTGGTTCGAAAAAGCCGGGCAGCAGGCGACCCATACAAGCTGAAGGAATTCGGGACCGAACAAGCCCGTAGTCATAAGGCCGAGCGATCTGCATCAAGCAGGTTGCTCGGCCTTTTTTCGTTTTTCCTTCGCTTTATTTCAACACTTTTGAGGAGTTCGAAACGATGTCAGCAGCCAGCATGTCGAAGCAGAGCGAAGCCAGCAAGGTGACCACCAGGGCGCCGAAGGTCAAGGCGAAGGTAACGGTGATTGAGGGCGATGGAATTGGTCCTGAGTGCGTCGCCAGCACGCTGCGGATTATGCAGGCCGCCGGTGCCGACCTTGAAATCGAAACGCACGAGGCTGGTGCGGGCGTTTTCCGCAAGGGGATTGCCTCTGGCGTGCCCCGCGAAACGATCGACTCCATTGCCCGCACCCGTGTCGTTCTCAAGGGGCCTCTTGAAACACCTGTCGGTTATGGCGAAAAATCGGCCAATGTCACACTTCGCAAGCTCTTTGAAACCTATGGCAACATTCGGCCTGTGCGCGAGTTGCCGGGCGTGCCCACTGCCTTCTCAGGCCGTGGCATTGATCTGGTCGTCGTTCGCGAAAATGTCGAAGACCTCTACGCCGGTATCGAACACGGCCAGACGCCATCCGTGGCCCAGTGCCTCAAGATCATGTCGCGCAAGGGCTGCGAAAAAGTCATCCGGCTCGCCTTTGAATTCGCCCGTTCCGAAGGCCGCCGCAAGGTGCATTGCGCCACCAAGGCCAACATCATGAAGATGACGGAAGGCCTGCTCAAGCGAACATTTGAAGAGATCGCGCCGGAATATCCAGATATTGAGGCCTCTCATATCATCATCGACAACTGTGCGCACCAGCTTGCCCGTCGGCCAGAGCAGTTTGACGTGATCGTCACCTCCAACATGAATGGCGACATCATCAGCGACCTGACAAGCGGCCTCACGGGCGGTCTTGGCTTCGCCCCATCGGCCAATCTCGGTTCGGAAGTCGCCATTTTTGAGGCTGTGCACGGCTCTGCCCCGAAATATGCCGGTAAAAATTGTATTAATCCCACGGCCGTGCTGCTTTCAGGCGTGATGATGCTGCGCCACCTTGGCCAGTTTCAAGAGGCTTGCCTCATTGAAGAAGCCCTTCTCTGCACCCTTGAATCCGGCAAGTATCAAACTGGCGACGTTGTCGGCTACGACCGCGGCTGCTCCACTTCCGACTTCACCGACGCCGTGATTCGCCATCTTGGCCAGAAGCCGGCCACGCCGATCCGCAATTACCAGCCCCTGCATATGCCGGTCTTCAGCGAAAATCTCGGTCGCATCATTCCAGATAAACGCCGTGTCGCCGGAGTCGATGTTTTCATCGAATCAGACCTTTCGCCCGAAAAGATCGGCGAGTTACTTAGCTGGATCGCTTCCGGCTCCCCGCTTCAGCTCAAAATGATCTCAAACCGGGGCACACAGGTCTGGCCTTCCACCGGGGCCATCACTGATTGTGTCAATCACTTCCGCTGCCGATTCGTCATGCGCGTTCCTGGCGCTGATCTATCGGATTCCAGCCTTTTCGGCCTCCTGAGTGCCGTCTCGGGGGTCTTCCGCTGGAATCATATCGAAAAACTCAATGAGTTCGACGGCAACCCGGCCTTCACCAAGGCCCAGGGCGAATCCTGATCAAATCCTGCCAAAGTAACACTCGTTCGCAGTCGGGCCGGTTGCTCACCGGCCCGTTTCCATCATCATCCGCTTTTTTCAACAATTCAGATCGCTTCACATTCATATTCGCTCAATGAAT
>JBILGL010000302.1:0-5631 GCA_044351075.1 Isosphaeraceae bacterium
CGCTGGTCAGCTGTTCAACAGATCCTCTGACCGGATTTTTTCGAGATGGCTGTTGCAATACGGACGATAATGATCTGGGGCAACACACTGTCTGTGCCCTGATGACTCGCGAATTTCTCGAATTCAGCGTGATTCGTGGGAACGATCTTGTCACACCCCGGCCCGAATGGAATTTTCCCGGGCTCAAGCCTGGCGATTACTGGTGCCTTTGTGTTCTGCGATGGCTGGAAGCATTTAAGGCCGGCTGTGCGCCTCAGGTTCGGCTTGAAGCCACACATGAGGACGCACTCAAATTCGTTCGGCTGGAAGATTTGAAGGCCCATGCCGCCGGTATTGGTGCAGGTGGCTCGCCCGGCCAGTTTAATACCCTTCCGACCCCAAATCCGGAATGGAATTGACGAGCGGGTAAGAACTGATCTTTCAAATCCTCGGAATTGTCTTGAATCATTTGCCCAAGTTGTTTTTCTCCAATAGCTTGCATAATCGAAACAACTTGGCTAAGCCTATGGATTAATCAGGCGTTAAGACTTGCAATCAAAGGCCGTTGGCCATAAACTTGACTAAATGAAAATATACGACAGTTTCGAAAGAGTTTCGGCACTGTTGGTGATCGTCTAAAACCCTTTTGATGGAATGCTGGCAGAGAGCATTATGAGTAAAGAAACCGCACCTCCGCAACTCGCAGGCATGGATTACATCGTGGTGAACCCGCTCGGCAATGGGGCCGGCAGCCAGGTGCTTCTGATCAGCGATCGGGCGACCGGCCAGCGCTTTGCCCTGAAGATTGCCAAGCGTGACGATGAAGACGACAATCCGACCAAATTTATCGACCAGACTCGTCGTGAATTTGAAGCAGCCCAGAAGCTGAATCATCCAGTGATCGTCAAAATCTATGACTTCGCCGAGAAGAAGGGTCTGCTGGGTCTCTTCAAGCCCGTCGAGGGCCGCCTGCTGATGGAATACATCAAAGGCAAGACGGTTGACGAAGTGGAGATGCCTCAGCTTTCCCAATTGGTTCTCATCTTCATTCAGGTCGCTTCAGCCATGGCCCACATGCACCGTCGCGGCGTCTATCATGGCGATTTGAAGCCCTCAAACATCATGCTCAGCGATTCGGGCAAGGTGAAGCTGATTGATCTTGGCACCTGCTGGATCAAGGGTGAAAAGAAGAACCGGATTCAGGGCACGCCTCAGTATATGGCTCCTGAACAGATGTCAGATAAGGTCGTCAACGAGCGAACGGACGTTTACAACCTTGGTGCGACAATGTATCGCATGTTCACAGGGGTTGTGCCGGGTGCCGGTAAAAAACTCAAGCAGCCGATTGACATCAACAAGAATATCCCTGGCACGCTTAACGACCTGATCATGAAGTGCCTGACGTCAAACCCTGACCACCGCCCAGCCGGTATGTTTGAGCTGAGAGACCAGCTATCTGCCGTTGCACGTCACCTCGGCGTCTCTGAAGCGGATCTCAAGGGTGCAGCCAGCGACACGGAATAATTCAGAATTCCAGAGTAAAACGATGCGATGGCGGATTCCCAGCGAATCCGTCATCGTTTTGTTTTGATTTGAAATCAGACTAATGAAATTTGTTAAACAAATATTGGTGTAATGTGGTCTGAAAACGCTGGAAATGGTCGCTTTTTCTCTTGATGAAACAGCGTTATTAGCATACATTTAAATATTGTCTCTAGGAAGGGCCTGAGTGCCGGTTTAACGATGGGGAATTCTCGGCTTTGAGCGATCAATCTTCACGTCCGAAGTTATTTATGGACACGGTTGGCTGCCAGATGAACGTGCTGGATAGCGAACTGGTGATTGCCAAGCTGCGTGCCCAGGGCTATGAGCTGACGCACGACCCGCTTGATGCCGACACAATTTTATTCAACACCTGCTCTGTGCGACAGCATGCCGAGGATAAGATCTATTCTGCCCTTGGGCGAATCAAGAAGCTCAAGCAGCGGCGGCCGAATGTGGCGATTGGTGTGCTGGGCTGCATGGCGCAGAAGGATCAGGATGAGATTCTGAAGCGGGCCCCATTTGTTGACATTGTGGTGGGGCCGGGGCAGTTGGCGAAAGTTCCCGAATTGCTGGAAAAGGCGCGTGCGGAGAAGAAGCCGCAGATGGCCGTTTCCAAGGCACGTTCGGGTGGCACAAAGCTGGAAGTGGTGGAGAGTTTCGAAGAATTTGACCCGATTCGCGAGCAGGCGATGCGCACCAGCCCCTATCAGGCTTTTGTGCGAATTATGATGGGATGCGATAAATTCTGCACATACTGCGTGGTGCCGGCGACCCGTGGCCCGGAACAGAGCCGCGACCCGGCTGAGATCATTGAGGAAGCAAGAATTCTGGCCGATCAGGGTGTTACCGAAATTACGCTGCTGGGTCAGACTGTCAACAGCTACAAATATCAGGCAGGCGATGGGCGAATGTGGCGTTTGTCAGACCTGCTTTACGCCCTTGACGCGATTGAAGACATTCGGCGGGTTAAGTTCATCACATCATTTCCCAAGGATATGACAGATGATTTACTTCAGGCCGTTCGTGATCTTCCCAAAGTTTTTCGCTACATTCATGTGCCGGCGCAGAGCGGCTGCGATGAGATGCTCAAGCGTATGAAGCGGCTTTACACCGTAGCCCAGTACGATGAAATGATGGCCCGGATTCGTGAAACGATTCCCGGTTGTGCCGTTTCCAGCGATTTTATTGTTGGCTTCTGCGGCGAGACGGAAGAGGCCTTTGAAAAGAGTGTGCGGCTGGTGGAGCGAAGCCGATTTAAAAACTCTTTCATTTTTAAATATAGCCCTCGGCCTGGCACAAAGGCCCACGAGCTTTATGCCGACGATGTCCCGGAAGAAGTTAAAAAGCGTCGAAATAATGATTTGCTGGCCGTGCAGACGGCGATCAGTCAGGCAGATAATCAGGCGTTTGTCGGAGAGTCGTTTGAAGTTCTGGTGGAAGGTCCTTCAAAGAACTTTCAGGGCGAGATTGAAGCCGTTTCAGGGCCGGTTCAGCTGACGGGCCGGACGATGACCGACCGTATCTGTATTTTTGACGGAAATCCGCGACTGATCGGCTCCTATATTAATGTCCGGGTGGTCTCTGCATCAGCCGTATCGCTTTTCGCGGAAGTGGTTACGGATCGATTCACGCACGACTCTCGCCCCAGAGCGTTCTCACTGCCTGTCATCTCCTGATCGTAGTCGGCTCACTTTCCCCCTGCCCGGTTATCAATGACACCTTCTGCAATCGTGGCCAAGCCAAGTCATAACGCTCATCTGATCAAGATCATCGAATCCTGGATGGATTCGATCGATCTTCCAGCTTCTGGCAGGCCGGCATTTGAACCGATTCTGAATAAGATTGAAAATGGTCAGATTGCATTTGAATTTTACAGACCTGCGGCAGACGCTGAGATTGAGATGTGGGAAGCGAATCATTCTCATATGCTTCCCCAGTCGCTCAAGAAATTGTTGAAAATCACAAATGGAATTAAAATCGATAATACACAATGGATCCATCCGCTAAGATCGATTGGCCCGGCAATACGGTTTTATTCCAGCTCAAGAATTTTTCACCAGCCTGTGAGCTGGTATGAATTCGGTAATCCTGCTGATATTCCAGCCAATATTGATCTTCTGGCAATTTCGGTTGATAGTCATTGCACATCACCGGTTTTTATTTTTGGCGAAAGTGATTTCAATCTGCCACCTCGTGTAATTGCCAAGGGCTTCACCGATTGGTTTCTACAGGCGATTGAGTCAGGATTTGATATTCAATCGCTGAATGATCACGACAAGCATCTGGGCGACCCGATTCAGGCACATTACAGCCTGAAAACACCACCCAAACTATCGCCCCGCCATTGCAGTATCTGTTCCCGGGTCGGCGAGAAGCTGATGAACGGCCTAACAGAGCGGCAGATCATGAAAGAATTTGATTTGAGCCGCGATGATCTTGAAACAATCATTGATGCCTTTCAATATCGCCGGGAAAAAATGGCGAGGTTTCGCCAGGCAGACTGATGAATTCCGCCCATTCGATTGATTCCAGCGCCGCCTCAGATATTTCTGATTTGATTCATGTTTTATGCCAGAATCATCATCTGAATGATCGGCCGGGAATCGCCCGTGATCTTCATGATATTTGTCGGCGAATAGTGAATTTTGGCACAGTCATTCAGTTGCTGGAGAAAATCGAAGCCAATTTATATCTGATTCCAGACCCTGCCGCGGCCATGACAGGGCTTGATCGTCTGGTTTCAAATCAGCCTGATCCATTGCAATTTACTTTAAGTCTCATTGAAAAAGAACGAACATTTCAGCGTTTATTGCAATGCCTTGGTACCAGCACTTTTTTTATGCAGACGATCATCAGCCAATTTCAACAATTTCCTGATCTTTTTCAGCCTGATTTTAATTCCGCTGAATTTCTCAGAAACGAATCACTTACATTTGTCATGACTGAGGATAATGAAACGCTTGCAAGCGATGCGCTTCGGCGATTTCGTCAGCGAATCACTCTGGCAATTGGTGCTTCCGACCTTTTCGAACATCCCCCACTCTCCCAGACAACGCAGGCAATTTCAAATCTGGCTGATGCCTGCCTGAATGCTGCATTGAGTTGGTCGATTGCTCGTAACACAAAGAAATATGGCCAGCCTCGATCAGCGACGGGCCAGGCCTGCCGTCTTGTTGCAATGGCAATGGGAAAGCTGGGTGGACAGGAATTAAATTACAGTTCCGACGTCGATTTAATTTTCATCTATGATGAAGATGGCCAGACGCCCGGCCAAAGGCCCCTGCCCGCCCGTGATTTTTTCACGCGAGTGATCACTGATTTTCTCAAGGTAATGTCAGGCTCGGCCGGTTCCGGATTTGTACTGAGGGTCGATTTGCGTTTGCGGCCTGAGGGGGCTCAGGGGCCAATGCTGATGACTCTTGAGCAGACGATGAACTATTATGAATCAGTTGGTCGGACGTGGGAGCGACAGGCTTTAATTAAAATTCGACCATGTGCAGGTGATTTTGAACTTGGTAAGGAATTTCAGACGCGAATTGAGCCTTTTGTTTACCGTCGGTTTTTGAATTCAGTGGAAATTGCGGAAATTCAGGCCATGAAGCGGCGGATTGAACACCGAAGCCAGCTTGCCGGTGTGGCTGAAACCGACGTGAAAACAGGCCATGGCGGTATTCGCGATGTTGAATTTGTTGTTCAGTTTCTTCAGCTCTTAAATGGATGCACGCTGCAGAAACTCAGATGCAATAATACACTTCAGGCGCTGGTTAATCTCAAAGAGACGAATTGCATTACGCCTGAAGAGCATTTAATTATGCGAAGAAATTATATTTTTCTGCGTAATATAGAACATCGATTGCAATTGATGGATGATCGGCAGACGCATCGAATTCCAGCCTCAGGGCAATCGAAATTGCTGCTGGCGAGGCTGATGGGCTTCCAGCCGTTAAATGCATGGGAGAGTTCTGATGCGCCATTTGAACGATTTAATCGTGAATATCAGAAAATTACAGCAGAAAACCGAGACATTCTGAATCGACTGCTGCACAATACTTTTCAAATGGAATCGGAACATGGGCCAGACCTTGTGGCTGACTTGATCCTGGACCC